>JAXJQT010000365.1:0-13167 GCA_036311025.1 Spirochaetota bacterium | reverse complement strand
GTTCGGACATAAGCAAGGCAAGAAAAAAGTCTCAATTACGGAAGAAGAACTCAAAACTATGGTAAATGTCTCACAGGAAGAAGGAGTTCTCGAAACCGACGAACAAGAAATGATTTTGAATATCATCGAATTCAACGATACCGAAGTCGGTAAAATAATGACTCCGCGTACAGAAATCGTCGGTGTCGATATTAACGCCGATTACGATGAAGTTTTTCGTACATTCAAAGAAAATCAATATTCACGAATTCCCGTATACCAAAACTCTCTTGATGAAATTGTGGGAATCCTACATTTAAAGGATTTAGTTTTATTTGACAAAGACAAAAGCGTTTATCAAAATAAAAACTATATGAAAGAACCATACATTACATTGGAAACCTTAAAAGTTTCGGATGTATTTAAAAAGATGAAAAGTTCAAAATGTACAATGGGGATTGTACTTGATGAATACGGCGGAACTGCCGGAATCGTGACAATTGAAGATTTTGTCGAAGAAATCGTAGGAGATATTAATGATGAATATGATGACTTCGACAACAAAAAAATCTATTCAATCAATGAGAATACAATACAAGCTGACGGTCTTGCCGAAATCGATGACATAAATGATAAATTAGATTTGAATCTTAGCAACGAACGTTTCAATACAATCGGCGGTTTCATCACCGGTGAATTAGGACGATTTCCTACAAAAGGCGATAGTTTTATATATAACAACAATATCAAATTCGTCGTTGAATCAGCCGGAAAAAACAAAGTCGAAAAAATAAGAATTACTAAAATTGTTAAATAGTAAAACATACTGACAAAAAACATGGATAGTGTTTACAAGTAAGCAACTTTAAATACACTTTCCATGTTTACTTCCCCTTTTGTGTTGCAAAAGGAACAATTTTTCTCTATAACCTTTTTATTCTTAGACAAATGAAAAATAAATAAAGAGGTTATTATATGTCAAAATATTTAAAGTATCCAACAGTTGATCTTCCTAATAGAAAATGGCCCAATGCCTCAATAGAAAAAGCTCCTATTTGGTGTAGTGTAGATTTACGTGACGGAAATCAAGCCTTAGCAACTCCTATGTGCTTAGAAGAAAAATTAGATTTTTTCAAATTGCTTGTTGATATAGGTTTCAAAGAAATAGAAGTGGGATTCCCTTCTGCCAGTCAGATTGAGTACGATTTCCTTCGTCATTTGATAGATAATAATCTCGTTGCCGATGATGTTTATTTACAAATATTGACACAAGCACGTGAAGAATTAATAGATAAATCATTCGAAAGTCTTGCCGGTGCAAAAAAAGCAATTATTCATCTGTACAATTCTACATCCGAACAACAACGCAGAATTACTTTTAAAAAATCAAAAGAGGAAATAAAAGCAATTGCATTACATGGTGTAGATTTGATATTGGAACGTCTTAACAGATTACCGGAAACAGAGCTTCTTTTAGAATATTCACCGGAAAGCTTTACCGGAACAGAGCTTGATTATGCGTTAGAAGTTTGTGAAGCCGTTGTAGAACGCTGGAGAACAAAACAATCAAGTCGTGTAATCATAAATCTGCCGTCTACTGTCGAAATGTCTACTCCGAATGTGTTTGCAGACAGAGTCGAGTGGTTCTTAGAAAACTTCAGTAATCGAGATTATATTACTTTAAGCGTACATCCTCACAACGACCGTGGATGTGCTGTTGCTACAGCTGAGCTTGCATTGCTTGCCGGTGCGGACAGAATCGAAGGTACGCTGTTTGGTAACGGTGAAAGAACCGGAAACTTAGACATTGTCACTACCGGGCTTAATATGTACACACAAGGTATAGACCCTCAACTTAATTTATTCAATGTTCCGATGTTATCTGAAAATTATCAGCGATTCACAAAAATGGATATTCCTCCTCGTCAACCTTATGCCGGTGACTTAGTATTCACAGCATTTTCCGGTTCTCATCAAGATGCAATCAAAAAGGGGATGGATTTGCTTGATGGAAAAGATGATATTGAAAGCGTTTGGGATGTTCCTTATTTACCTATTAATCCTAAAGACATCGGTCGTTCTTATGAAGCTATCATAAGAATCAACAGTCAAAGCGGTAAAGGCGGAATTGCTTATGTTATGGAAAAAGAATATTCGCTTATTATTCCTAAAAATATGCAGCCTCAATTGCGTGAAGTAGTACAGCAATATTCAGATAAAGTAGTTCACGAACTGTCTCCAAAAGAAATTTACGATATATTGCGTAAAGATTTTATCGATTTGGACCAACCATACAAATTATTAAACTACAAATTGCAAACAGATTCTATCTCCGGCGAAGTTATTTTTGTCGGTGAATTGCAAATCAGTCAGACTTCTATTTCCATCTCCGGAAGCGGTACAGGAGCAATGGATGCTTTTATCAATTCACTTTCATCTGTCATCACGTCTGAATTGGAAGTAGTAGAATATCATGAGCAAGCTCTCAACGCCGGCACAAACGCTGTCGCTGTTACATTCTTAGCATTAAAAATTGACAACGAAGACATCTGCTGGGCAGGTGGATATGGAATAGACAGCTCTCTTGTCAATTTCACGGCAATTTTAAATTGTATCAACAGAAAAAATAGCAATTAACTTAAAAAACTTTCAGTTAACGTCACATAGTTTGTATGTGACGTTAATTTTTTATCAAAGGAAAATAATCACATGAGCGGAATTATTATTTACGGAACATTTCACGGCAGCACAAAAAAATGTGCCGAAAAACTTTCAGAATTAACCGGTTTTTCAATAATTGATGCAAAGAACGCATTGAATACAGATTTGTCTGAATACGAAACAATTGTACTCGGAAGTGCATTGCAAAAATTTAGAGTTCATCCGGATATTGAAAAACTCTTTAATGCCAAGAAAGACTTTTTCTTTTCAAAGAATACATATTTCTTTCAGGTAAGTACAAATCCGAAATTGCCAAAATATTTCAAAACAAAGCTTCAAGATATCAAATGTACACATTTCGGCGGTAAGATAGATTGGCAAACTCTAAACAGTTCTGAACGTTTCATCATTCGTATAATCTCAATTCTTTGCAAAACAGATTTAAAAAACTTCGACAGCATTCATGAAAACAAAATCAAGCGTTTTGCCGCAGAAATAACCTCGAAAAATTAAAAACAGCAAATGGAAATGAAAAAAATCACACATTATTTCATTTCCATTTATTAATTAAATCAGACCACTTTTATAAAAACTAAAATACCCGGTCGGACTTACCACCAAATGTTCTAATAAATTAATACCGACCAACTCTCCGATTCGTTTTATTTTGGTTGTAGTATTTACGTCTTCTTTACTCGGAGTAGTGTCGCCCGACGGATGATTATGAACAATGATAATAGAAGCGGCTCTGTCTTTTATTGCATGATGGAATATCTCTCTGGGATGAATAACGCTTTGATTTATCGTACCGACGAAAATTATTCGCTTCTTTATAACGCACGAAGCACCGTTTAAAGTTATCAACATAAAATGCTCTTGTTTCTTTCGAGCAATATTAAAAGATAATTTGTAAATATCAGCAGCTCGAACTATTGCTTCATCCGAATCTGTCCGTATTCTTTTGGCCAATTCTAACACTGCAAGAATTTTTGCTGCTTTTATAAAACCGATACCTTCTATTGACAACAATTTTTTTAGAGTAATCTTTTCCGGCTCATATCTAAATATTTTCGCCAACTTCCCGGAAATCTGCATTACATTCTTTTTCGACGTCCCTGTTTGGATTATCAACGCAAAAAGCTCAGTCAATGATAATGCTTGTATTCCCAATAATTTTAGTTTCTCTCGCGGTCTAACCGACGGAATTATTTTTTCATCTGACATTTTTTTCATCTCCCTACTTGCTTTAATTAAAAAAAAGTTTTTTTTATTGCAGGATTGAGAGATTTTTTACTTTTTATTCTACTTCTTTATACTCAAAGTTCACTAAAATCGTTTTCCGACTTCTTTTGCTCGTTCTATATGAATGTTATTTTTGCCTTTTTTACGACGAAAAGCGTCAATAATTGTATTCGCGTCGTCACCGGAAACTGTCATAAAAGAAAATTTATCAAATACGGCAACATCGTTAATCGCCTTTGCCGGAACTCGTGTTTCCTGACAAATTAAATCGACAAGCTTTTTAGGATTTATCTTATCTTTTTTTCCCAACCCGATAAACAAACGGGCTTTTTCTGCCTTTTTGCTTTTTACTTGTTTTATTTGTGCATAACTTTTTTCTTCCAGCTCATCATTTAAAGCAAATTTAACCATTGCTGCAATCAAATCTTCAAGATTTCGTCCTTGATCTTCACTCGTAAGCAATAAATCTCGTGCAAACTCATGGCAACCTTTTGAAATCTCTTTATCCATAATATCCATAATCTGACTGCGAATTCGGTCTTTTTTCGCTTCTATTACCTCATTAATTTCCGGAACTTGCTGCTTCTTGATATCCGTTTTTGCGATTCGTTTGATAAACATTAATTTTCTGTATTCATCAGGAGTCACAAATGTAATTGCTGTTCCTTCTTTACCGGCACGTCCAGTTCGCCCGATTCTGTGAACATACGCTTCCGGATCTTGCGGTAATGAATAATTTATAACATGCGTCAGGTTATTTACATCGATTCCTCTTGCAGCAACATCTGTAGCTACAAGGATAGTAAGTTTTTTATTTTTAAATCGGCTCAAAACTTTTTCACGCTGCCCTTGCGTAATGTCCCCGTGAATTGCTTCGGCATCATAACCTCTGTCTATCAAACGAGTCGTTGTCGTATCTACATCATGCTTTGTTCTGCAAAAAATTATTCCGTAGAAATCAACTTCCATATCAAGAATACGACAAAGAGCTTCAAACTTATCACGCTCAGACACTTCAAAATAAATCTGCTCAGTCAAATCAGTAGTCACCGTCTTTTTCTGAATCTTGATTACTTTATGGTCTTTCATGTATTTTTTTGCAATACGCATAATTTCTTGCGGCATTGTAGCACTAAAAAGCAATACCCGACGTTGTTCCGGTGTCTGTGCCAATATTTTTTCAACATCTTCTATGAAGCCCATATTCAACATTTCATCGGCTTCATCCAAAATCATAAATTGCAAACCGTCAAGCTTCAATGTCCCACGTTCAAGATGGTCAATAATTCTACCCGGAGTTCCTACGACTATGTGAATGCCACCTTTTTTCAGGTGTTTAATTTGCAATTCAATCCCTTGTCCGCCGTAAACCGGCAAAACTTTTAGCTTCTTTTCACCTTTTAAGGAGTTTATTTCATCTGCAACTTGCAATGCCAACTCTCTTGTCGGAGTCAAAATCAAAGCCCCTATTTGCTTAGATTTTTCATCCAATCGCTCTATAATAGGAATACCAAATGCAGCTGTTTTACCGGTTCCGGTTTGAGCTTGTCCTACCAAATCTGTTTCGGCATTTAATAAAAGCGGGATTGTTTGTTCTTGGATTTGAGACGGTTCTTCAAAACCTTTCGCCTCTAAAGCCTTTAAAATATTTTCTGATAATCCCATTGCTGCAAATTTTTCTAATTTTTCCATTATTAATTTTTCCTATTCTTTTGACTTTGCGTATTTGCCAAATGTTATATTTTTTTTGCGAATTGTTTTTTTATGTTCCGAGTAATTTAAAAAGAAAATTATTGGGGTTAAAAACGCAGTAAAAACTGCTCGATTTATACGGTTTTATTCTGCGAATGTCAATCTTTTGATTGGAATAAGAATTGTGAAATATACAATGAAAAATTAGCCTATCCAGCTGTACAAATCTCGTTTATAAACAATCAATTCGTCCGGTGTGAAAAAATTGTTTATTTCACGCTCTGCACTTTCCGGAGAATCTGAAGTATGTACCACATTACTTGCAATGTGAATCACATAGTCTCCGCGTATCGTTCCCGGACTTGCATCTTCCACTTTTGTAGCACCGGCTAATTTTCGTGCAATACGGATTGCATTTTCTGCTTCCAGCACAAAGACTATACACGGAGATGAAATAATAAACTCTACCAAGTCATTAAAAAAAGGTTTGTCTTTATGCTCTGCATAATGATACTCTGCTTTCTCTTTAGAAATCATAATCATTTTCATTGCAATAAATTTCAAACCTTTTTTTTCAAAACGTGAAAGAATTTCTCCCGTGATACCTCGTTGAATACAATCCGGTTTTAAAATTACAAGAGTTCTTTCGTGCATAATATTATAGACCGTATTTAGCTTTGATTTCAGCTTCTGCTTCTAACCAGTCTGTTAAGCTATTACCTTCTCTACCGCTTCTTTGTCTTTCTTCAAATAAAGCATAAGATCTTTTTTCCACTTCAGAAATAAAGTCTTCTTTAGAAATTGTTGCAGCTGTAGCAGCAGCAGCTTTTTTAGTAGTTGTCTTTCTGGTAGTTGTCTTTTTTACTGTTTCTGTAGTAGCTTCTTTTTTTACTTCTTCTGTTGAAGCAGCTTCTGTAGTTTTTCTTTTAGCCATAATAAAACTCCTTTTTACTTATTCCTTTTCTTACAGTTAAGTATTTTTACCTTTTTTTCAAATACGAATAAATTTCATGTACTTATACTTAAATTAAAAATAAATTGCAAATATTTCTTATGTCAGAACATTAACAAAATTAATATCCTACCGTTATAACTATTTTTCCTGAAGAACTTTCATTCCCATGTGATTTTTCAAATTGCCAAGACTTGAATTGTCTGCGAATATCATCATCCCATACTGAATTGCCGGAACTTTTTACAATGTCAGCATTTGTTATAAAACCATCTGCATTCACATTAAAACTAATTTCTATTACAAATTTTAATCCCGCTTTTTTGACTTCTTCATGAACTTCTATAGCTGTAGAATAAAGTAAACCTCTTGCACCGCCTTTACTCCATTCGATATCCTTTCCGTCACCGGATTGCTTTTGTGTATTGTTTTTATTAAAGCCGTCCTCAGTTCCTTTCCCTTGTCCGTCTTTTTCGGAAAATACATCTTCGGCAAGCAGCACATCTGTAAAATCAAAATCCGGCAACAATTCTGGCTCTCCGTTACTGTCTTCAAAAAAATCTTCTTCCAGCCGGCGTTTTGCATCTTCTTGTGATTGTTCCAACTTACTGAATATATCAACCTCTTCCATAACTGTTTCGATGACTTTTTCCGGTTTAATATCTTCTTTTATCTGTACTTCTTTTTTTTCTACAATTTTTTCTTTTTCTACAGGTTTTGATTGTTTTGCTACAGTCTTTGTCTCAGGTGTTTTTTCTATCGGTTTTGAAACTTTTTTATTTGGCTTTTTTACCTCTACTTTCTTAGGTGTCGGCAACTTCTCCTTAGGTACGGTATTTTTTTTCACCGTAGTTTCTTTCTTTTGCACAGCTTGCTTTTTAGGGGCAGGTTGCTCTTTTTTTACTGCAGGTGCCGGAGTTTTATTACTACTCGCTTTTTCTTGTGAAATACTCACCTGATTTTCTGCCAATCTTACAGTAATTACTTTATTTTCAGTTTTAGGAACATCCGGATAAAAATGCAAAATTAAGAAAATAAAAACAAAATGAAGAATAATTGATAAAAAAATTGACCAGCCCAAACGGCTCTCTTGAGATTTAGCTTCTTTATCATTTTCCATATCATCATTTCCTGTCTAATGCCAAATCTATACTGTCATAACCACATTCTTTTAATGTATCCATCACCTGGATAAGTAATTCATATTCTATACTTTTATTTCCATACAAAATAACTGATTTTTGAGCTGTAGCATCTGCAGATGTTGACTCTGACAAAACCACAGAAAAGTTTGCCAAATTTGTTTTCTTTGAACCGACAACTATAGATTTCTCACTGATAATAGTTATTTTCAACGGTGTCTGTGCTATATTCGACAAGTTTTCTGCTTTGGGTAATTCAAACTCCATTCCCGTCGTCACTTTTACTTGCGTTGCCAACATAAAAAAAATGATTAACTGGAACACGATATCAATCATCGGAGCCATATCCAATACAACTTTTGTTTTTAATCTTCTATTAAACTTGATAGCCATATCAGTCTCTTTTCTCCTGTTTTATCAACATCTGAATAAGGTCATTTGCCTGACTTTCCAATTTCAAAATCATATTATTAACTTTATTTGTATAATGATTATAAACAACTGTCGTCGGAATTGCCACCACAAGTCCAAAAGCTGTTGTCAATAATGCTTTCGAAATCCCCTGAGCTAACTGTTCCATATTTCCCAATGACGCACCTGCTCCGATAACCCCAAAAGTTTCCATGTTTCCCATTACAGTTCCGAGCAATCCCAAAAGTGGTGCTATACTGGCAATAGACCCCAAAGTAGTAAGAAATTTTTCCAGCTTAGGAATTTCTAGACTGGCCGCATCTTTTATTGCATCTTGTATTCTTGTTTCACCTTCTTTTCTATGTTTTATTCCTGCTTTTACCAACGATGTCACCGGAGACGGCTTAGAATCACAAATTACAAGAACTTCCTCATAGCGATTCATCGATATCGCTTTTGCAATCCGTGCCAAAAGCTTATCTGTCCCCAAATTAATTTTCTTGTAATAAAAAAAACGCTCTAAAGTAATCGCCAATGCAATAATAGAACACAAAAATATTGCAGACATTATAAACGGTCCGCCATCCATAAATAATTTTACTATACTCTTCATATTACCCCCATAAAAACTATCGTAATAAAATATAAATATCTAACTAAAATCATAAATAAAAAACCCTTTAACAGATTTAATATCCATTAAAGGGCAAAATTTTCACAAAACTAATTAAAACGAATAAAGACTATTCATCCTCATCATAGTCATTGTAATCTAGATCATCGTCTTCGTAATCATCTTCATCATCATCGAATTCGTCAAAATCTTCATCGTCTTCGTCATAATCATCGTCATCGTCATAGTCTTCGTAATAATCGTCATCATAATCATCGAAGTCATCGTCATAATCATCATCATCGTCAAAGTCTTCGTCATCATCGAAGTCTTCGTCAAAATCTTCATCTTCGTCGTCATCATCATAGTCGTCACTATCATCATAATCGTCTTCATAATTTTCTTCGTCATCATCATATGAAGCTGCGAAAAGAGCATCTTTTTCTAATAATTCTTCATCTTCTACATAAAACATAATAAAGTCCCTCCCTTACTATCTCTAAAAATTTCATCGATATAGAACATAAAGCAAATATTCTTGTCAAGATATTTTTTTCGAATTAATGCAATATATTCTATTAAAAAACATTCTCCAAAATTGAACTGCAATCTTTTTTGAAATAATCTACAAAATTATGAGACGCAGTAAATACCGGAATCTCATATTCTTCCGTCAATATCTGTGGTAACGGCCAGCAGTCTTTTGCCATCACACACCATATAACAACCATCTTTACATTCTTTTCAATAAAATCTGCAAGTCTAACTGGCTCTTTCAGCTGCAAATCTTTCATAAAAGACAAAAAACCAGACGGTTTTTCACGATAAAAATATTTATTATTAACCTTATCATTACCTAAATAAAAACGAAGTAATTGATTTCTAAGTCTCTGCCCGAATCGGCTTCCTTTATAGTTTCCGTTAAAAAGCGTACCATAAAAATCCGGCTCAATAAAAAATACACCTTTTATTTTCTCTGAAAAACGTTTTACCAATTCTCCTGCAATGTAAGAAAAAACTCCAAATGAAACAATATAAACCGGCTCTTTTTCATTTATTATTATTTGCGATATTTGCAATACAAATTCATCATAAGTTGTGTCTTTGGAATAATCCAAGAAAATAGGATTGTATTGAATACTTCCAAATAAACTATAAACAACTTCATTACTAAAAATGCGGTTAAAAGGGAAAAAAGGAGAGACAATAACGCTTACAGGTTTATTATTTTCCAAATTCACTTTTTACCTCCCGATAGCGAATTTTTTCATCAAATCTTAATTTTTATATTTTCATATTTAAACAGCATTATTAATTAATGCTTCTATTGCTACTTTATTAATTTTTCCCATCGTATTTCGCGGAATTTTTGTCTGCAAAATCTTTTTAGGTACGGCATATCCCGGCAATATTTTTCTTAAATCTTTACTCATTCGATTCGTATCCAACTCATTTTCAGACTCAAGCAGTACATAAATGTTTTCGTCTTGGCAACCGACAAATATTTCATTCTCACCTAAATCTAAATCATAAGATTCTTTTAGATAATCTCTGAAATTTGCAGAAACAAACCCCAAATCAACCCTTTTACCGTGAATCTTAACAAAACGAGTATTTCTTCCCAACAGTGTAAAATGTTTTTCATCTACAAATTTTACAACATCACCGGTACAATAACCGGTGTCTTTATCATATTCGACAGAAATTGCCGGAGATGAAATAAAAAGTTCCAATTCTTGTTCCGGATCATAATTTTTTATATTTACATAATCAATCAAACTATAGTTTGGATTTTCGGCAAATACTCTATATGCCATTCCGCCGGTCTCCGTAGAACCATAAATCTCATAAATTTTAATCCCTTTTTCAAAAAAACTTTTTGAATTTTCGTTCGGCAACGGACCGGAAGAACTAAATGCACCTTTTAACTTAGAGAATTTCTCTGTTAAATTCAATTTATCAAATAATGAATAATACGACGGAACTGCCACAAGATAATCAATCTCTGATTCTGCAACATAATCGGCTATAGATTCCGGCGTAAAAAAAGAATTCAAATCTAACACTGCTGACGAAAAAATCGGCAACATAGTAAAAAGAAAACCATAAATATGGTAAATCGGCGGAATGCAAAGAAATACATCTTTTTCTGTTAATGAAAAAAGTCTTTTTAACTCTTTCAATTCAGTAAGAATGTTAGAACTCCATTTCCCGATATTTTTTGACTTCCCGGTAGATCCCGATGTAAAAAAATACAAATCATAAGTATTTTCAAAGTCTCTAATATTTTCAAGACAAAAATCTTCACCAGGTACCAATGAAAAATTTTCCGTTAAAAAAATCCCTTCAGGATAATGTTTGTTATCACTTATATAAATTATTCCCGGCTCAAAAAAAAGTTGCGGTTGAATCTCTATAGGTACCAAAACAGTCGCTATATCCAACTTTTTCATTGTAAAAAATGCAACTAAAAAAGAAAATCTGTCTTTTATATCAAGATAAACTCGTTTGTTCGATTTTTCTTTAAAAAGAGAACAAAAATTTTCTTCCAATTGGGCTATTTTTTTATCAACATCACATTTTGTATAACACGAATCTTTATATATAAAAGATATCTTTTGCGAATCATTATATATTGAATACAGATTATCTCTCATATAATGACCTCAAATAAGAAATACTTTCCGCCAAACTGTCCTATTACAGCTGTTTTTCCGGAAAGCTCCAACATAAACGGCAATGATAAACGAGTTATAATTGAAATAGGAGAATCCGCAACAATCGGATATTCTGTCAAAAGTTCGGTTTCGAGTTTTCCGTCTAATGCAAGAAATGACTCCTTATCAGCAATAACACGGTCATACTCGGGTAACGATTTTTCTATATCTTTCCACGTTACGTTTTCAAGTTTCAAGAAAAAACCTTTTTGCTCATTTTCATTTCTTACCATTTTATAAGAAACAAAATTAGGAAAAAGACAATAATTATATTTTATTTCCAATTCATAAAATGATGAATGTTCGTCACCTCCAACAATGACAAACTCCGGATTAACCTTTACTAAAAATTTTATCAAATCAACAAAAGATTTCCCCGTATTTATCCCGTCAGAAACAGCCAAACAATAATTCTGATATTTATTAATGATTGTATAATATCCTAATGGAGTATTATGCACAGAATTATGAAATAATACAGGACTGACCAATTTACTGTTGTTCAACTCCAAATCTGCAATAATTTTATTTGAAGTATCGATTTCCGCAAAGGAAGTAAACAAGTAAATCTCATCTTCTTCTCGGATATTTTTTGCTCCTCCCTGTTGCAAGGCTTCAAAAGCTCCTAACGACAATTGACTCATTCGCCGTTTCAACGGAGATTTGATATTATCAGTCAAACCGTTAATTTCTGGTGATAAAGTATCTGACAATTGGACTCTTGAAAAAACTCCATTACTATACATTTCTTTCAATGTATCCAAAGACGAAACGTTTGAATTTATGAAATGAATATCTTTGATATAAGTAAATTCTTGCTTCATTATTCTTCCTTTTCGCCACTGTCATCAGACATGTTTGTTTTTATCAATACTGAAATATTATTACCGCCAAATCCAAACGAATTTTTCAAGAAATATTTTATATTTTTTGCTTCAATAGTTTTTGAAGGAATTAACGAACTTATAGGATTCGAAAAATCTGCAGGTTGATAAATAAAACCATTTTTTAACATATCAATACATATTGAAATCTCTGTAATCGTAGAAGCTCCCAGTGTATGGCCGATATACGACTTCAATGAAGTTACACAAGTTTTTTCATTGAAAATATCTTCTAAAACTGCCAACTCAACCTGGTCATTCATTTTTGTACCGGTTCCATGTGCATTTACATAGCCCACGTCTTCAGCCTGAATACCGGCTTCATTTAATGCATCATTAATACATTTTCTTTGATTCTTTCCTGATGGATCCGGCGATGTAATGTGATAACCGTCAACTCCGGAACCTACACCGGCAACTTCAAAATCACTCGAAGTTCGAGGTTTATTTTCTAAAACAAGAATACCGGCACCCTCTCCTAAAGTAAGCCCGTCACGTTGTTCCGTCAAAGGACATGAAGCCTTTTCTGAAACCAATTGCAACGAATCAAACCCTATCAAAGTTGTTTTTGAAATTATATCGATTCCTATCAAAATCGCACGTTCTATCACACCCGCACGAATCAAACGAGATGCCTGATATATCGCATGACCAGACGACGAACATGCTGTAGAAAAAGTAAAAATCTCACCTATTTTCCCATCAGCATATCTTTCTTTTATATCTGTACTTGTTTTATTAAAAAAATGATTTTCAAAAACCGTGTTCTGACAAACATTTTGCAAAATATTTATATTTGCAGGATAAAATTCAATATTTATTTATTGATTTTCCTAAGAAGTTATAGTATGATATACTTGCAAAATATGGGATG
>JAXJQT010000364.1:0-1029 GCA_036311025.1 Spirochaetota bacterium | reverse complement strand
TACATACACATTACCGGATTATCTGACTAACTTAGTAAATAGTTTAAATGTACAGTCTAAGATGAGTAAAATAAAAAAGTAGAAAAAAAATCTTTCTTTTATAATTCATAATGCTAATATTCGAATATTCAAAAAGTAGATAATCAAATATAGTATATTGTAATTTCATTTAATCAGAAGAAGCATAAATATCACAGGACGTATAAGACTTACTATTTATATATCTTGCGATATCTTTGCTTTTCCTTGAAAAGGAGGTGTACATATAGATTATTCAGAACATATTCATCGGCAAATATAACAGTTATGAATTTTAGTTTATCTGTGACAATTTCAGCAATAGGATTTGGCTGCGATAAAAATAGTGTCTAAGCAAAGATAATACTGAAAAAAAATATAGACAATAAGAATATAGGATTATTTTAAGGAGGTAAAAAATGAAAACTGAAAGCTGTTTAATTTTATTTTTATTAACATTATTACTCAGTTGTGAAAATGCGATTGTATCGCAAGAGGAGAATATTGATTTTAAAGATAGCGGAACTAGATTTTATAATACAAAAGAAATAAATCAGGAGCATAAAGTATGCTCGGTTTATTCTGAAATAGCATTGAAAAACTATGCAAATACGGTAAATACACCGGTATTGTCTGTTCCTGCAGGCGATTTTTGGAATACGATAACTGTATTTGTTACTTGTGATACAACGGGAGATGTTAGTATTTATTATACAACCGACGGAAGTGAGCCGATTGAGCCGACTTCTGAAAGTATTTCTTATACGGTAAACGGAATCAAAATTGATAAAACTGCAACATTGAAAGTAGTAGCGTACAAAGACGGCTTGAAATGTTCCGAAACTGTTACAGCCGAGTACACAAAACGAACTGCACAAACTTATAATGAAAACACAAGCGGTGTGATGTTGCAAGGATTTAACTGGGATTCAGCAGCCAATGACGGCGGTTATACATTAGAAAACAAGAGTCCCAAATGGGGGAAATGGTATAACGTGATGTTAAAAAATG
>JAXJQT010000363.1:0-7572 GCA_036311025.1 Spirochaetota bacterium | reverse complement strand
ATTATATGTAACTTCGTTAATATCTTTTCCACTGATACCGTTTACCCCGTAAGACACAACTTGCGGAACTGTCGTATCGATAATTATTTCACGAAAACCGGCAAGCATTCCGTAACAATCTGTAGCAACTGCTTTATTTCCACGTTCATCGGCTATCATTCCGCCATTTTCAAAAGTTAAAACGTCAAGTTTTTCAGTGTTTTCCCCGTCACTTACAACATAGTCAAAAATAACAGTATTTCCTTCTACTTTAGAATTAGTCGAATCAAACAATACTTTCTTTCCGCCGAAAACAGTATTCACCACCAAGGTAGCATTTCCCGTATCGTCTAATGTCAACACTCTGTCGAAACTTACTCTTATATCGATTTCGCTTCCTTTACCGTAAGCACCTTTTGGCACCGAAGTAATTATAGATTGAATCTGCGGAGCTGTTGTATCGATTATAATATTGCGGTTTTTTAAAGAATTAGCACCGTATACAGGAATATTTCCGCTGATACTGTTTCCTTCATTATTTGTGATGGTACCGTTGTTTAATTCCAACGCCTCCACATTCAACGGTCTTGCTGCATCTCCGTTAGAAATTTCATAAACAAAAGCAAGTTTTGTTTTTACTTCACTGTTTTCATTGATAACAGATTTTGATTCATACTTAGCATATATATCATCTGCTAAATCATTTGTAACGTTTAATTTTAAACGAGGTTCTCCTGTTACTTCTGTGATTTCATCATCTGCATAAACATAAATTTTTATTTTACCGCTACTTCTTGTTACATTAACAACATCATCATCTGATGTTATTTTACTTACAGTCACAGATGTATTTCTTATATTTATACTTCGTATCGCTTGTTTTCTATTTCCATACAAGTCTTCTGCCGTTACGACAAACTTTTTTACCTCTTGGATTTCACTTTCCGCAAAATCAGAACTGTCTACCGTTACACACCATTTATCATCGTCTTTTAATACGGCTTCTTTCTCGGTATTCATACCTTTTGCAGTGATACTGACTTTAGTTACACTACTTTCATTGTCTGTTGTTTCAATTTCAAAATCAATCGGCAATTTTTTAGGATTTTGCGTGTCATCATTAGCCGGACTGGTAACACTAGCTTGAGGCGGTATTAAGTCTTTAGGTACTGTAAAATTAACTATAGTAAACTTCTTATTCCCCTCTGCGTCATTTTCACCTTTTGTAAAAATATAAAAATGTTTATTCGTATATTCTACGGTTCCGTCTTCCAATACAAAATCGTCTCTGTCATTTAATGAAAGAGAAATATCATAACATTTACGATTATCAACTGTTATCTTCGGAGTCCCTAAAGGTACACGCCAATATTTTACACCATTCAGAAACTCACCGTTTTCATTCCAATCTTCGCCGATGCTATCAGACCAGTCTGTATTTTTCCAATCTGGAACATTTACATTTTGAGGTACCCATGCAAAAATCACGGCATACACTTTTGATGTATCGTAAGCATTTCCGGCAAGAACAAAATCTCCGTTTCCGTCAGACGGATAATCTGAAACCTTCACACTTGTATCTGTTCCTTTGAACATTTCTACATTACTTATAGGTTGTCCCGGGTCAGGAACAATAAACTCCGTAGAAAAAATTATTGGTTCCTTAGATTTTTCATTTTCTTTGGCAAAAACACCGTTTATATCTTTAGCGTAATACCACAAGTTATAAGTACCGGGTAAAATATCTTCTGCCAAATCTATCTTCCATGTCAATACAGTTTTGTGGCTCGGATTATTTCCTACAGCGACAAACTTGCTTATATCAGGCATCGGTTTATTTTTTGATTCTATACAATAAAACACTGTTTGTTCAGACAGTCCGTCATCATCGTACGCCTCACCATAGATACTGTTACCTGCAGGAAAGGATGTACCGCTGTCAAAAGACGGTACACACCACGGCTCGTTTGATTTCGGATGAATACACACATATCCAGGATAAAAATCAAAACTTTCAACCGGTTTAGTTTTCTTTTCTGCAACTATATGAATCTTAAAAAAATGTCTTTCATTATAATCCAACGACTTCCCGTCTATCAAAATCTTACTACAGTCGACTTTAAAATTAAAATTATTTAAAGAGCCGCTGAATAAATCATCTGCCAAAACATCTTCATTACCGTTATTGTAATAATATTCACCGTTCTTTTTAAAAACACGATAATTGTACACAATAGGATTTTTTTCCGATGCATTAAATAAACTGTCATCTTCTTTGCTTCCGGCATATTCCAAATGCAATGCCAACGCACCCAGTCCATAATCTTCATCTATAGAACCGCCGATTTCAAACGTTTCGTTTTTAAAATACTCCAAGTCTGCATAAACATGATATTTTTTAGCATCCAAAGTTTCTTCTGCCAATCCGGAAAATAATAACGGAGTTGTCAATTCTAAGCTGGAATCACCGGCATCTACAGTAATAGAGATAGATTTTGAAGATGTTGTCGATGTATTATTCGCCTCATCATACGCATTGACAACAACGATATATTCACCGCTTTTAAAATCTTTAATTTCGGCTTTAAATGTATTACCGCTAACTGTTGCATTATAAGTTTGAAGTTTTTCATCATTATTTTTATATACAGTGACAACCACTTGCTCTACGCCTACATTATCGGTAACTATTCCTTCTACCGCAAAGTTTGCCGGTACAAAAGAAAAATTTGTAGGAGACAAAAGAGTAAGTTTTGGTGCTTCAAGGTCAAGAGATTGCCCGCCGCCGACAAAAAAGTTAGACTGTGAACAACCTACAAGCAATATTAAAAACATAATTACATTTAAAATTTTTATATTTCTCATACTCTGTTACTCCTATTAATAATTATTTCCAAATCTATCGTGATAATTTTTTTCATAAGCCCCGGCAGTGGCATGTATATTCGAATCACTGATCCTCCCCGGACTTACCTTCGCACTTCCGCCTTGTCCCCATGCCCAAATCAACCGCCCGGTCTCTGTTTCTTTTTTACAACTCAACGGTCTGAAATAAAGAGTATCCGTTACCCCCCATGAGACTACATAATATCTTTTATTTGACAATGTAGCTTTTATCATTCCTACATCAGCAGCAGTTCCACGGTCTGCCCACAGCAGCGGTGAACTTGCTTCATCCCAGCTGAAAGGGAAATTCGGTACTGTTGCGGTTCCGCTCTCAACATTTGAACCACGAAAATAAACTTCATCACCTGATGTTTTCACTTCGTGAGATGTATAAATCACAGTTTTGTACGCAACTTCATATCCATAGTCACTTGCCGTACCGGAAACAATTTGAGCTTGTGCTTTAATTTTGTAAGTTGCATTAGTATAATTTGCACTACCAAGTTCTACTTCTATTGCATAATCTGCATCCAGAGTGCTACTTCCGTTTGTATTGTATTTTATAGAAGCATCTTTAGTAATTGTATTGATTTTCATTACAGTAATTTGTGCATTACCGCCGGTTATTTTCTTTATACGAATTACAGGCGGCTGAGCTTTTGTACCGGCTTGTATTTTCCCCGACGTAGCGAAGTCATCTTCATAAGGAAGTCCCACCTGATCTTCTGCAAAGCCGTCTTCCACTGTCAGTGTGTAAAATTCTCCGGTAAGCAAATTTTCTTTAGGAATTGTAATAATTATTGAATTATCTTTACTTTCTACCCAATTCGATTCCATCATAATTTCTTGCTTGTAGTAACCTAAAGTCTCCTTTTGGAAAAGTTCAAGTAATTCGGAATGAGTTTCATCATATTCATATTTCAATACATATTTAGTTGTATTATCAATTTTAAACGAGCTTGATGCACCGTTTACACCTTCTTCATAATAATCTGCAATTCCCGGTACTAAAGCCACGTATTCATTATATTTATCTACAGATAAAACAACAGGAACGGCATGAGCCTCACGCATTAAAACAGCTTTTTTACCGGATACTTTATAAACCGGTTCATCAAAATTGATAGTAAAAGATAAAGAACCGTCCGTGTTATATTTTGATGTACTATTTTCATAAACTGGATTTTGGTTGTCTATTCTAAAGATTTGTCCTGATTTAACCAGCGATACATCACTGCTGTATACTAATGTAGAAAAATCGACTTTATTTCCTGACATATATGCATCTTTATTATTTACCGCACAATCTTTTATTACACCACCAACGCCCGCATTCAAAGATTTCCATTCCAGTTTATCGATATTAACAGCATTTTCTACTTTATAATTAAAATACAGCTGTTTATGATTTTCCAGTTTATCAAAATTCGCAATCTGGTCATTACTCAACGTCAAAGTCGGATTTCCGCTGACATTTATTTCTTCATCAAATTCTACAATCAAATTGATTACATCATCGACAGTATAACTTCCGTTAGGTGTTACGGAAGTAACAGTTGTGACTTTAGGCGGAATATTATCTATAATAAGCATTGATGAAGAATTTTTTTCTATACTTATTGCAGAATCTATTTTTATACTTTCAGTTAAGCTTGTACCTGTCACGTCGCCTAAACCATCGATATTTCCAACATCGTCATAGATTTTTGCACCGTTCAATTCCAAAGATATTGCATCTAAAGCTACGCTTTCGTCTGTTTCTTCTATTTTATATGTAAAATAAAGCTTACGAGTTTTAATAGTTCGACCTTTTTGCGGATTGTAATAGGCAATTCCGCCGTTATTTAATATCAAAGTCAGATTTTCCTTTGTCGCATCTACAAAAACATCTTTTTTCATTTCCAGTAAAATTTCAATTTCACTTCCTGCACAATAACTTCCCGGTTCTGTCTCTGCACTTACTGATTTTATTTTAGGTACACCGTTATCGATTTCGAAAGAAAGCATATCTGTATTAACATTATCAAACACATCTTTTACCTCTACTACCAAAGAATAACTTCCGTTACCTTCCCCACTTTTCCACCATTCACTCGAAGATATTGTACATTCGTATTTCCAACTATTCGACTCGGCATCATAAATCGGTGTGATTCCATCCAACGATACAGAATGTTTTTCATCTGCATTAAATCCTGAAACTTCAACTGTCTTTAATTTCTTTATAAAGGAAGATATTTCAAATATTATGTTAAAAGTTTGATTATTATATGTCGTTTCTACAGCAGCAGAATTCGGAGATGTAAATTTTACATCAGGTAATTCTGTAAATCTCGGCATTGAAGCTTCTGTTTGTGTATGTTTACCACTGTCATCTTCAACATAAATATAAAAACTTTTCTTATCATAATGATTATCAAAGTCATCATATACATTTAATGTCAAACTTTGATTTGCTTCCTTTTCCAATGTTTCAGGTGAAATATTCCAATATTTTATTCCATTTTCTGCAGTGTAAACTTTGTTTTCCTGACTATCTAAAATCGACCATTGTGGCTTTTCTTCTAGATTTTCAGGCTTCCATGCTAAATAAATTTTATTTACAGCAGAATTATCAGATGCCTTTACATTTATCGTAAAATCACCATTTTCATCCACAACACCTTTAAAATCTGTCAAATCTATCGGTTCTACAGTAGGAGCGGCCGGATCTACCAAACCAAAAGAACAAAACACCTTATTTTCCGATATTCTTTCTTCTTCATAGCCTTCTAAACTGGAATTATCATAAATATCAACGACTTCAACTTTTAACTGATACTCTGTAGATGTGGATGTTTGCGGTGAAGGAATAGTCCAAGTAAAAGTTTTAGGCATTCCGTTCAACGTATCGTCAGCATCTTCCCCATCTGAAGAATAAGACTTTATCAACTCCCACTCTTCTATATCCACTGTTTTGCGATAGATATTAATTCTTTTTATACCGTCATCATCATAAGACTTCCCAGTAAGAATAGAATTAGCTGAAACTTTATCATTAATAGATGAAAAATCAGAAAAAGGATAATCAGCTACTTGACGTACAGCAAACCATCCAAAACTTTTCCCTAAAACATCATCATGCCCATTTTTATTAGTAAAAGTAAGATTTCCGGCAGTATCTTTTACCTGCAAAAATATCTCATAAAAATAAGTATCCGTAACAGAAGATATATTCAAAGGAATAAAAGATGAATCTCTGGTCTTTCCCGTAAAGAAAGTCAAGTCCCAATGAAAAAGAGAACCGTCTATACAAGATAAATTCTGAGCAAATAAATCTTCAAGTTTCAAAGTCTGTACAGATTCATTATTTTCATCTTTTAATGTTAAAATTACTGATTGAATCGAATTAGAATTATCTTCACATTCGCCTTTTATTTGAAAAGTACTATTCTGAAATACAGTAAAATTTTCAGAATTAACATCACTGTCTCGTAGGTTCTTAATCTTAGATTCTTTAAAAGTTTTGGGCAAGTAGACATCTGCACCTGCATTATCAAGATCAACAACAATAGTTACAGACTTATAGCTTTTTTCCGAAATATTTCCTTTTGCATCATAAGCATAAACTGTCATTTTAAATTCATTATCTTGTTTATTTGAATAAATATTTAAATCTTTTTCTAAAGAAATCGGAAGTCTCCAAAGTTGATTCCCGCCAGTCTTTTCTTTATCAATCTTTTCTGATTTTTCAAATATTTTTTCACCATTCCGTTCTATTTCCAATTTTGCTTCAGTCACAAGAAGATTATCATAAAACGTAGCTATGAAATCAAAATCATCACGTATATAAGAATTATCAGTCGGAATAACACTGACAACCTGTGGAGCAAGAGTGTCTACTGTACTTCCCACCCCAAGTAAGGGATTAATTTCACAGGAAGTTAAAAAAAGAAGAAATAATATTGGATATATAATTTTTTTTAACATACTTAAAACTCCACATATTTTGTATTTTATATTTTCAAGCAAGATACACGCCATGATGAACATATTCTTGCTTATAAGAATAACAATATTTACTATTTTATCACTAATTTTATTTTTTTTTATTTAAAAAAAGTAACTATATTGACAGTATAGTTTTCGATGTTATCATAAAGACTATTATGCATAAGAGAAGAGGTTATTTACATGAAATATTGTTATCTTTACTTATTATTTCTTCCATTATTATTTTGTTGCTGTGAAAATAGTTCTATCAACGCAGAAGGTACATTAAAAATAAAAAATATGGACTCTACAGAAAATGCAGCTGATATTACTAATATAAAAATAATTCATCAAAATACCGAAGAAACAATACTTGAAAAAGACATACAAATTGCTCCCGGTATTGTGAAAGTTTTCAATTTAGATGCAGACCAATATATTGTTTATGCATCTATTGGAAATGACGAAAGAAAACATTGCCAATGTATAATAAGTTCCGGAAAAACAACATATCTTCAATGGGAAAAAAAAGCAGAAATGAACGACTCATATATATTATATGAAGTATCTAATTTTTAATTGCACTATTCATCAAAAGTCAATTTTTACTAAAACAATCAAAAATGAGGATATACCTCATTCTTGATTGTTTCCATATATCTAGCATTGAACATATCTATATAAAGATTTCACTGTAATAAGATAGAAACAAATAGTTAATGAACCTGTTCAAGT
>JAXJQT010000362.1:0-5274 GCA_036311025.1 Spirochaetota bacterium | reverse complement strand
GTAACATCTGTTACCTGTTTGTGGCTACCTGCACCGATTGCTACGTGAGCTGCACGGAAGTTAAGAACTTTCCTCCAGTGTGCATGGATGTCTGCATTAAATGTATAAGCTAAATTCGCATTATATCCGGCTTCACCCTCAGCCCAAGGCATTTGTGAACGGTTTTTCTGGTCTTTATCGTCACCAGTTGCAAACTGAGAATCTGCTCTTCCGGCTTCATCACCATAGTAAATTTGGATTGCACCCGGACACATTGCAAGTAAAGAACCGGCAATCATTTGTTTGTTTGGATCGCCTTTTGAATAGGCTGAATAGAAAACACCTTTTCCGTCATCGGAACCTGTATCGTGAGAGCTGATATAACTTAATAGATTAAACTCTGAATCCGTATTGATATTACTTGCATAAGTAGAATAAGTTCCTTCTATACTTGCAACATTAGTCAATGCAGATTTTGCATCAGAACGAAAGCCGAAATTAATCATAGAATTAAATCCGCCGTCTGTGTAATAGTTGTTCTTTCCTTTTTCTACATCATGTCCCCAATTTTCTCCTGTCATCCAGAAATCACTGTCGTCTACTCTTTTGTCAGAATTTGCAGCTTTCCAATCTCGTAATGCTTGTGTACACGCGATTTTTAATTGTTTCCATGCATCCTTTTCTACATGTTTAGCTGTGTCACAACGGAAACCGTCAATACCAAATTCTCTTACCCAACTTGAAAGCCAGTAAATCAAATAATCTCTTACACGATAGTTTGCATTTTCTTTTAAAGCAACAACATTATATCCTTCTGTTGGATAAAGACTTGCCATTTCCGAAGTGTGCTTTTTTTTCATAAACGGAGGAAGACCAACCGCTGTATTACTTTCAGTTTTGAAGTCCGGCATATCATTTAAAGATTTCAACTCTTCAGTATTTCCACCCGGAGTATATTTTCCGTCCCCGGAACCAAGTCCTGCTCTTACCCAGTCTTTTGACCACCACAAAGCCCAATCCGGATGTTTATAATCAACATAACTGTGGTATGTCGTTAAAGTTAGATTTTCGTGTCCGGCTTTTAACACTCCCGGATATAAATTTTTAATATCTTCATAAGTATTATATCCGGCATGATTCATAACCACGTCCATTACAACACGGATTCCTTTTGCATGAGCTGTATCTACAAAAGTTTTAAATTCTTTTTTTGTTCCCATATTAGCATCCATATTTGTGTAGTCCATTACATAGTAACCGTGGTATGGATAATGTTTAAAAGTCGGTTTACCGCCGGAATAACCTCCGCAGCACCATCCGTGAATTTGTTCGTACGGAGCAGTAAGCCAAATAGCATTGATTCCCAAATCTTTTAAGTAATCAAGCTTAGTTGTAAGTCCGGCAATGTCTCCACCGAAAAATTTACCGATATCAGCTTTTTTTGTTGGATTACCTTTCTCACGCCCGTAAGAAGTGTCGTTTGCTTCTTTGCCATTGTAAAAACGGTCTGTGATTACAAAATATACACTGGCATTGTCCCAGAACTCATTATTCAATTTATAATCAGACGGTAGAGATGATGTTTCCCAACTGTTTTTAGTTCGTTCTTCTTTTTTGTCTGCTGTGTCACATGAAATACATGCGGCAAATAAAGCTGCACATAAAAATGTAGATAATAATCTTTTCAATTTTTACTCCTTGTTTTTTACAATTATGCCGAGACTCAATAAAATCTTGTCTCGGCAATGGAATAACAAGGGATTGTCTACAATATCTTGTCATGCTGAATTTATTTCAGCATCTATAGTAAATGTAATACTTAGATTCCGAAACAAGTTCGGAATGACATGCAATTTTTGTTTATCAGACCCCCCCCTTGTTAGTTATAGTTTATTATTTTTTCAAGATAACAAAGCTTTTAGCTGCTACAGTAGCAGGAAGTGTTGTACTTTCTGTTACAGCTCCGCTTGTTACATCAACAACTTTTGTATAACCAGTAGTATCAATAGTTTGTCCTTCAGCAGTTGCATTAAAATATACACAGTAAGAAGCATCAGTTCCTGTAGTCACATATTTTGTAAAACCTCTGACATTCTTTTCATTTCCATCTACGAGAGCTTTTACAGTTTCTGCTAAAACGTCAGTTCCGGCAGTAAATGCATCAGATGATTTTCTTAATGCGATTAAACCTTTATATACATTGTACACATCGTTGTATGTTTCTTTGAACCCTAAATCTATTTGGTTAATTTCATCTTTTGACTGATAACTGTTTTCATCGCCTTGTTTAGTTCTCATAAACTCTTGACCTCCATTGATAAAAGGAGTTCCCTGAGCCAAGAATACAAAAGCAGCTGCAAGTTTATTCTGATTACGTAATTCTGTTTGCTGTTCTGGTGTAAAATCTTTATATGCTTTATAACCAGTTTTATCTTTTCCGCCGTTTAATGAAATAGCAAGTTTGTCAAACAAAGTGTAGTTGTCATGACATTCTACATAGTTTAATGAGCGTCCGATTACATTGGTAAATTTTGTATCTCCATTTACAGACCCCATCAAACCATAATTAATAGCATATCCGGAAAAAGTTCCTTGAACTTGTCCTTGTTTAAATCCTCCGAACTCTGCCCCTTTGATTGCATTTCTGTAGTCATCATTAAAACATGCAACACCATTTTCTGAAGAAGAAGATGAACAAGAATCTATTTTAGTTTTATCTACGCCATTTTTGACTGTAGTTTCTCCGCCTGCCCATGGCTCTCCGTAAACCATTACATTAGGGTCGATTTCTTTTAATGCATTATAAACAGCTTTCATTGTAGATGTTTCATGAAGTCCCATAAGGTCAAAACGGAATCCGTTAATGTGGTAGTCTGTCATCCAGTGTTTTAAGCTGTCAATCATGAACTTTCTATACATTGCAGCATTGGATGCCATTTCGTTTCCGCATCCGGAACCATTTGAGTAACTACCGTCACTTTTCAATCGATAATAATATTTAGGAACTGTCATATCGAATAATGAACCAATACCAGTTCCGTTTGTGTGGTTGTATACAACGTCCATATTTACCGCAATTCCTGCTTCATGGAATGCTGCAATCATATTACGCATTTGCTCTACGGCTGCTTCGGCATCATTATCGTGGTTATTTACATAGCGACCTTCCGGTACATTGTATTGGTAAGGATTGTATCCCCAGTTATAATCGGAATCATTATTTTTTTGAGCGTAATCGAACATAGGTAAAATCTGAACATGAGTAACGCCCAAATCTTTTAAATGTTGTGCGAAAAGTCCGTTATTTTTCAATGCGTTTGTGATATCGTCGAACTTACCGGTACTGTCTTTTACAAAAGCACGGCTCCAGTCACGAATGTGCATTTCGTAAATAACTGCTTCAGTATATTTTTTAGATTCTGTTCCATTATTTCCCCATGGGTTAATATAAGTTGTTTCAGACCATGGTTTTGTTGCAATATCTACGGCTTTGGCAGCTACACTGTCAGGAGAAGCAGCGTTTGCGTAGATATCACAAACTCTGTATGTAACACCGTCGTTTACTAATTGATACATATAGTATTTGCCCTCAGGAACATTGGCACTCCACACTCCTTTACCTTCACTTATCATTGCTACAGGAGTAACAGATGGTATTTCCGGAGCTTTTATATTTTTACTCGGATCTCCAAAATCAGTTTTTGCAGTTTCCATATCATTATAAATGAGAATTTCTGCTTTTGTTGCAAGAGGAGCCCAAACTTTAGCTACTCCATTATGCCATCCTAAATCAGTTCCTTCGTAAGTAAATCCATCATCTAAAAGTTTTGAGGAAATATTTGAAAAAACTTTATATTCATAACCTTCTTTATCCGTATAAATAATAGTATAAGGTGTTTTACTTAGTTCTGTATTTGCAACTGTAAGCTTTTCATTTGTTGCTTCTGTAATATCGATAACATCCCCATATTTATCTATAACTTTAAAGTCCTGTTTTTCTACCGAATCAATTCCAGGCAAATTAATTTTAATATAGTTTGCTGCATCATCGATAATAGCAGATACAAGTCCCGCGGGTTCTTTAGTTTGTGCAGCATCAACCCAAATTTTCCCTTTTGAATCAACCCAAATTTCTTTATATTTTTTAGGAAAGTAAAATGTAATATCATTGTTACCGGAAAGTTTCTTCCATCCATCTCCTAAAATAATAAAGCCGACTTCTGAAGGATTATCAAGAAGTTTAATATCAAATATAAAAAACTTTCCACTCTTACCTGTAAGAGGGAAAGCTTTGCCTTCCCATTTAGTACATTTAGCTATTTCGGATTTATCAAAATCTCCCCATATCCATGCTCCCATAGGAGTTGTTGTCCCGGTAAAATTGATTCGTAAATATCCATCTTTTAATGCAATACTATTATTATCTGTGTTACTTTCGGTTGCACCGTCACAAGCAAAAAGAAACAACATCGATACGACTAACGCAAAAACTAAATTAATTATTCGTTTCATGTTTCCTCCAATATTCCAAATCATTCATTTTTATAATTTGATTCTTTTCAATATTCAGAGGTATTATCTTTTTGCAAACTTGTTTTGTGAAAAGATAGTGGTGAGTTCACTGCGTGAACGAACGAAGTATTTAACGTCAGTTAAATATTTAAGGACTTATTTTAGTTTTGCGGAGTTAAAGTTTAGAACAAGGACTCTATAAAGCCCTTGTCCGTTTTATTACAGCTTTTCTATTTCCTCCGGAGATAAGCCGGTACATTCTGCAACTATATCAATAGAGATGTTTCTTTGCATCATACTTTTTGCAGTTTCAAGTTTGGCTTGTTGTGCTCCTTGAGATATACCTTGCGACAATCCGATAGAAATACCTTCTTCACGAGCTTCTCTTCGTTGAACCGCAATGTCTGTGTCATAATCATATTCTGCCAATAACATATTTTGTACCTCCGTAGATTTTCGGTTTAAATAATCTGAAAGAAAGCCATTCTTGATAGCCTCTTTTATCGCATTTGTAAGCGGTTCAGGAACATTGTTTTCAATATTAGAACGCACTTGCTCGATGAATTCCGAGTATTCTTTCAATGTCTCGCAACGTTTCAAAATAGGATTTTCCTTATCCACATTAATATTAATCACTTTCACGGATATTTCAAGCGGATAGTTCGCATTTTCAAACTGATTTTTTAGCTTGTCATTGTCGCTGAGTTGCATGAATGCGTCTGACAGTTTCATAATGCTTTCTGTCGGATAGTCGTCTTTGCCGTTGTAAAAAACGTAGAATTC
>JAXJQT010000361.1:0-4841 GCA_036311025.1 Spirochaetota bacterium | reverse complement strand
GTGATAGTAGTAACGGATTCGTTTTGTCGGAATTGTCTGCAAAAAACTACCTATGACATCTTTTTTTGCTTCAATGAAAATTTTTACATTTGAATCAGCTAAAATATCTGATAAATCTAAACAATTAACAGCACTCATGAAGCTTTTTAAATCATTTTCTATCCATATAATATATGGTTTTATCTGTTTGGGATTGTTTGCAAGAATTCGATTGTATAATTCATGAATTGTGTAGCCCAGACCGCATCCGAACAAAATATAAACATCTACATCTTCCGTATTTTCAAGTAAAAGATCAATAGCTCGTTTTGCTTCTTTTACCGGGTCATATTTTGAATGAATATAAACGTTTTCAAGCTTGTATGTTTTATGTCCGCTTTTTGTATCTTCTAAAGGATAGATATTTTTTATGTCATTTTCGGAATATTCGTATACATTTGAAAGAACTGAAAAATTCTTTGCAAATATTTTATTTGCATTTTCACTCATGCTAATTTTCCTTTAAATATAATTTTACTGTAGCGTCATTTTCCAAAGTTGTTCCGGGAGGAGGCTCTTGGCGATATATTTTTCCTGTTCCGAAAGAATAAACATGAACATTTACTTCAGAAAGAATATCACAAGCATCTCCGGCAGAAATACCTCGTAAATCCGGAAGTTGTGCAGGAAGAGAAGGTATTCTTTTGTAGCAATTTATTGTATTGTCTTTTAATATTTTATTTGCTTCTACAGAAAAAGCCGGAGGATAAATATCAAGATAGCCGCTGAATGAGGATATAAAATCGTTTAAAAGATATGAACAAATTACACCTCCCCAGGTAACTTCAGATTTAGGTCTATGCAAAACCGTATAAACTATATAACGCGGATTTTTCATCGGAAAAATAGCAAGGATAGATGAACTTACTTCTACGGTTGAATATTTTTGATTTTCTGCATCGTACATCTGTGCTGTTCCTGATTTTGCTGCGAACTCAATTCCTTCGACTTTCAGGCGTTTTACAGAACCACCGATTTCATCTGTAGATTTTCCCATTGCCAAAACAACATCATCTGCAAGTCCTTCCGGTAAAACGCGTCTTATGATTTTAGGAGAGTTTGTTTTTATTATTTTTCCGTTGTTATCATAAATATGACGAACAAGATGTGCACGCATTAATTGACCGTCATTGATAAGGGTAGTTGCAGCTTGAACAATTTGCATTGCATTTGTACTTACTTCTTGTCCTATAGGTACGGCAAGCATAGAACGGCGCGTCCAACGCTCAGGAGAACGAATGAGACCTTGTTGTTCTCCCGGTAATTCAATATCTGTTGTTTCTCCGAATCCGAAAGCTTTTAAATAATAGTATAAATCTGTGTTATTTATAGTTTCGGCAGCTTGTAAAGTCGCAACGTTACATGAGGTTTTAAATAAACCGCCTAAATCGATATAACCGTGACGTCCGGTACATTTTACGCTGTCTACACCGTTAGAATAAACGCGGTCACAGAAATACAGTGTTTCTAAATCTACACCGCCGTTTGCAATCATTCCTGCCATTGTAAAAACTTTAAATACACTACCAGGCTCGAACTGATAAAAAATAGCATTATTTCTGAAATTTTCTTGGGAATATTTGCTGTAATAATTGGGATTGTAATCCGGATAATTTGCCAATGCCATGACTTCGCCGGTTTTTCCGTCGAGTAAAATAAGACAACCGGACTCTGCACCGCTTTCAACGGCATGCTTATTTAAAGCTTTTTCAGCCATAGCTTGTATTGATGAATCTATTGTCAATTGGATATTGTAACCATTAGAAATTTTAGATTTATCGTTAAAATCATTATCATTGTCGTGTTTTAAATATTTATTCATGGTTTTTTCTACACCTTCGATACCTTCATTATCGATATTGCAGAATCCCAGAATATGAGAAGCTAGATTGTTATTAGGATAAACACGTTTGTATTCTTTTGTGGCATAAATACCTTTTAGTTCCAATTCTTTGATTTTCTCGTACTCTTTAGGAGTAATTTGTCGTTTTAACCAGATAAAACTTTTTTTAGTAGATAGTTTTTGTGAAATTGTATCTTTGTCTATTGATAGTAAGTCGGATAGATGAGATGTGATTGATTCAATTTCATTTTTTGCAATTATTTGCGGATTGGCATATATAGAATACAATTCATCATTTGCCGCTAGAATTCTGTTGTTACAGTCTACTATATCACCGCGTTTCACGACTACATTGCGAGAATTACCTATAAAGGTATAACTTTCGATAGGAACAGTAGTTAAATATATGATTCTTATAGAAAGTAAAATTGTAATAAGAAGAAATATTATCAGTAATATGCGAATTCTATGAAAAAGGGCTGCGATATTTTTCACGTTTTATTTCTTTCCTTTATCATTATCTGTTTCGTAATATAAACCACGTTGGTTAAAGTCTGAAAATGCCATGTAATAATGCAAAGCAGCTGAAAATGTATAAGCAGCAGCTATAGCCTTGATTGCTGGCAATTTATCAAAACGATTTTTACCTCGACTGAGTTGGAAATCAAGTTGTTCTTCAGGATTTTGAAGAAGTTTTTTCTCATTGCTTTTATAATCGTTTATAAGCTTTTGAAGTGTCTTAGAAAATTTTTGAAAAAACGTTACTGACAGACTCTTAATCTCAGTCAGTACAGTTGCTCTTTTTACATTTATAGCACTTGTTTTTATTTGCAATTGGATAGGGTTGTTTTGCAATTCAACTTTTGTTGTGGCCAATTCTTCCAATAGTTCGATATATTCGTTTTGATAATTCATAATACTGTTATACGACATAAATTCATCATCAAATTCAGTGCGAATATCTGTTCGAACACCGTTTTCTAATCGTGAAGTCAATTTTAATTGGCTTGTTGTAAGTAAAAATGCGTAATGATGTTCAAACTCATTTAAAAGAACATAGAGAATTAACATTTTTTCTTTTGGTTCAAACAATGAACTGTTTTTGTCATTTTTCAATGTTGTATCTTTTTTTTCTAATAATTCATCGATGAGTTTTAATCCCTTTTGGATATATGCCGGGATTTTTTCCATTTCTTTTTGTTCAACTGTTTCTTGTAATTTTTTTAATTGTTCTTCTTTTTCTTTTTCTTTTTCAAGAATGTAATTTTCTTTTTCACTGTCAAGTTGTCCGGTATAAATACCTAAGTCTTCCTCTTCCGTGATTTCTGCGAACTTTTTCATAGCATCAATTTCGAAAGGTACAGATTCGCCTATATTGTATTGCATTGTAATGTGTATAAGCGGAAGATAATAGTTGAATAGTTGGTCAAAGTGTTTTTCAATCATTTGCTTGCTTATAGGTAAACGCTTTTGAGAAAGTTTTTCATAATAGTTTAGAGCATCCCACAAAGTGTTTTTGTTTGTTTCCCAGAAAGGCAAAATGATAAGTAATTCTTTGTACAAAAGTTTTATTTTGGAAATGATACTTCCGCATTGAATCTTTTTTTCTTTTATAAAGTAATCTTTGATGTTTTGAATATTATCCGGTTTATATAGGTCATAAATTCTCAACATTAATTCATAAGCAAAAGGAAACTTGGCGTTTAAATATTCTACCATTTTCCATTTTTCATCATTTTCCAATAATACGATGATTTTTGCACAATTACTGAGAGAATGTACAGTTTCGACAAAGTCTTTTTCTATACTGTAAATATATTTGCGATTAAAGTTTCCGTTTATTGTGAAAAAACCCTTAAACAGTCCTCTTACAAAAATAGAAAAAGGGTACTTGCTGCGTTTTTTTTCTGAAGTTTTCGTTTTCTTGGTAGGTTTGCTTGCTTTATTTTTATCAGAATATTTTTCGTCAAGCATGGCTTTGTTGCTATTGATTTTTTCATTAAACTCAATTTGTCTGTCTCTGTTAAAATGCATAACTTGAGATGTGTGTCTTTCTTTGATAACTTCACCGCCACCTTCAATAAATTTGTTAAACATTTCTTTTCTAGTAGCTTCGTCCATATTTTCTATGCTTAGTTTTTTCTTGATTTCTTCAAGTGATGACATTTTGTATCCTTAATATTAATTTAATAAGAAAAAATTATCTTGCTCTTCAGAAAATTTTCTCTTTTATTTTTTTTATACATATAATTGTGACATCATCGCTAAAACTTTCTTGGTTTCCGATGTGTATATTTAATTTATTCAGTAAAAAACGAATTGCTTGTATAGGAGTAAAGTCTGCATGATTTTTACTGATATCTAATAGTAATTCGCTAAATGTATTTTCAAAAAAATCGCCGTTCTCATTTATTGCTTCTGTAACACCGTCGGTTATTATGAAAAGAAAATCACCAATGTCTAAAAAAGAAACTTTTTGGTCGAATTCCAGTTCTTCGGTGATACCTAGCATCATTCCGCCGGAATCTTTTTGATCTAAATTAATTTTTTTTGTTTGTAAATGAAACGGTGCCGGATGACTGCAGTTAAAAATTGTTATTTCATCACAAAGAATGTCTATTTGACAATACATAATGGTGGCAAATAATCCGGCATTTGAGAATATTTCATAAAGGTCATTGTTTACTTTTTTTAATACATCTACCGGACTAAGTTTGGCGTTTATTGCGTTTTGCAAAGACGTTCTTAGTAACATTGTCATTAATGCAGAAGGAATTCCGTGTCCCGTTACGTCTGCTACAATAATATCAAGATGGCTTTGATCTCGTTCTGCAAAAAAAACTAAATCGCCGCTGACTTTACTTGCCGGAATGATTTTTGATGCTATTTCATAGTTTCCGAATAAAGTACGAATCGGAGGAAAAAGTTTTTTTTGTATGTCTTGAGCGAGAAGCAACTG
>JAXJQT010000360.1:0-1713 GCA_036311025.1 Spirochaetota bacterium | reverse complement strand
GGTGTAGCAGTCGATGTTACAACAGCAAAAGCAGAGGATATTGCAATTTCAAAGAAGACAAAGATGAAACTTTTAGGTAAGAAAAAATAGTTAAAATGTTCTGTAAGGGTGTTTTTTCTTGACGAATATTTTTAAAAATAATATAAAGCCATCAAGCTTTGTTTATGTAGAAGGGGTTTATGGAAAAAGAAGAAGCGATAGAAATACAAGGTACAGTGACAGTTGCGTTGCCTAATGCAATGTTTAAAGTAAAAACAGACAGTGGTCACGAGATTTTAGCTCAGCTTTCCGGAAGAATGAGAAAACATTATATTCGTATTGTTCCGGGAGATTCAGTGGTGGTTGAAGTTTCGCCTTATGATTTAACTCGTGGAAGAATTATTTTTAGAAATAAATAATTTAAGCCTTTATTGAAGGTTTTTGATAAAATTTTAACAAAAAGGTAGGTGATTTACTTGGCTCAAGTTTACGTTGGTAGCGACGAAAGCATTGAAAAAGCAATCAAAAAGTTTAAAAAACTTGTTGATCGCGAGAGTATACTTCTTGAAGTGAAAAGAAGAAGATACTATACTCAGCCGGCTGTTGAAAGACATGAAAAAATGAAAAAGCTGGAAAGAAAGAAAAGAAAGAAAATTATGAAGACAAAGAAAATGTTCTAATTTTCCTTTTTTAGAATGAATTATCAACGCTCTGGATTAGAAATAAACATTCTGATTCAGAGTGTTTTTTTATACTTATCATTGTAAATAAAACTCTTATTACTAACTAATTCCATTAATATTGATATATAATCGCTTAATTCTAAGATTAAAAGAAGACGCAATATGAAAACTAAGAAATTAACAGACGGAAACTTATTAATTAATATTTTAATATTTTCATTACCTTTGATGTTGTCCGGAATTTTACAATTATTATTTAATGCTGCCGATACAATCGTTGTTGGTCGCTTTGCAGGGAAAGCATCTTTGGCAGCTGTCGGTTCTACGACTTCTTTGATTCAGTTATTAGTGAATTTATTTATTGGTTTGGCTGTAGGTGCTAATGTTGTTGCGGCTCATTTTGTAGGTGCTCAGAAGACTAAAGAGGCAAATGAAACATTGCATTCTTCGATAGCTTTGAGTTTATGGTGTGCTGTTGTTTTGACAATCATAGGTTTGATGTTTTCTCCTTTCTTTTTACGCCTGATGGGATGTCCTGATGACGTTATAATGTTGGCTTCAAGATATATGAGAATATATTTTTTAGGTATGCCGGCATTAATGATTTATAATTTCGGCAGTGCGATTTTGCGAGCTGTAGGAGATACGAAATATCCTTTGTATTACTTGTGCATTGCCGGTGTAATCAATGTAGTATTAAACTTGATATTTGTTATAGTTTTCCGCATGGATGTTGTAGGTGTTGCACTTGCTACTACAATTTCACAATGTATTTCTGCGGTTTTAATATTGATTAGACTCTACAATGGCGTTGATGAATTAAAATTTTGTTTTAGTAAGTTGAGATTTAATAAATTGATATGTTTACGTATGATAAAAATCGGATTACCGGCGGGAATTGGCGGAGTGTTATTCTCATTGTCAAATGTAGTTGTACAGTCTGCTGTTAATTCATTTGGTTCTGTAGTAATTGCCGGTTGTTCGGCTGCTGCCAATATTGAAGGTTTTATTTATGCTTCGACTAATTGTTTTTATCATGCTGCTATTACTT
>JAXJQT010000359.1:0-1156 GCA_036311025.1 Spirochaetota bacterium | reverse complement strand
TTGCCGGTCCGGTCACTACAGCCGGAGCTTTGCCGTTATTTTTCGTAGTAAATGCCTTTGCTCCCAAATTATTAAGAGCATCAATCACCGCTGCCACCGGACGATTACGAATCTGCTCATCTCCCGTAAAAACAGCACTTCCGTCCAGCAATGCCGCAGTAGACAAAGCAATACGCAATGTGGTACCGGAGTTTCCTACATCTATGACATTATCGGGAATTGTCGGCTTTCCGCCGAACCCGTCAATAATATAATTTCCTTCTGCATCTTGATTTATGTCAGCTCCGAATTGACGGCATGTTGTTATTGCCGACCGCGTATCATTAGACAAAAGCGGCTTGCGAATGACAGAACGTCCGTCTGCAAATGAAGCAAAAAAGAATGACCTTATCGAATGTGATTTCGAACCGGGAATCTCTACAGTCCCACAAATATTTGATTTTGTTACTTTAAACTTCATTTTTTTCCTTCCTTATTTTCTATATATTAATAATAGTTTCAACTTAAACAGCTACACTTTTAAAATGTCTTTTAAATAATGACCGGTATAACTTTTTTCGCAAGCTGCCACTTCTTCAGGTGTACCGGCAACAACCACTTGTCCGCCTTTGTCACCGCCTTCCGGGCCGATATCAATAATATGGTCTGCGATTTTTATCACATCAAGGTTATGCTCTATGATAACCATGGAATTTCCTTGGTCGACAAGCTTATTAAGAACTTCCACAAGCTGTTTTACATCGGCAAAATGCAATCCTGTTGTCGGCTCGTCGAGAATATACATTGTTTTACCGGTCTGACGTTTTGACAATTCATCAGCCAATTTCACACGCTGAGCTTCTCCGCCGGAAAGTGTAAGAGCCGACTGTCCCAAACGAATATAGCCGAGTCCCACATCGCACAATGTTTGCAATTTTTTGCTTATCTGCGGATGTTTTTCAAAAAGTTTCAACGCATTTTCTGCTGTCATATTAAGAACATCTGAAATCGAATAGCCTTTATATTTTACTTCAAGAGTTTCCCGGTTATAACGCATTCCGTTACATGTTTCGCAAGTCACATAAACATCCGGCAAAAAGTGCATTTCAATTTTTATCTGACCGTCGCCGCAACAACTTTCGCAACGTCCGCCTTTAACATTAAAAGAAAAACGTCC
>JAXJQT010000358.1:0-4261 GCA_036311025.1 Spirochaetota bacterium | reverse complement strand
TTACAAAGGTCAGCCGCCGAAACCTTCCGATGAAACAAACATTCTGGATGACGACAACTACACCGGTGAAATGCCTTGGTAGTTTTTTCGTTTGATTCTGTCTATTAAAATGCTTACGGAATAAATTATTACTGTCAGTAAAACTATAACAGTCAAAAATACCGACACTGATAAAGTTTTGCCGGCAAGCAAACCGTAAACGGCTGTCAATACAGCTAAATGCAACACATAATGAATAAACAAATATTTTGCCGGCAGTGTTATAACGCCGGCAATTTTTTTATTCCCGAGAATCTTTTCTAACACAAGTACAAGTAAAACAACTATGGATAATACATAAAAGAAGCAAGAAATATCAAAATTCCAGATTGATACATTGTATTTGCGACCTATATCACCACTTAACAAATTTTGTACAAGGTTAGAACACTTGAATGTATAAGACGTAAAGTAACAGCCGCCGCTTACAAAAAGTTTTTGTATTCCGAACAAACGAGTCACTACTCCAAAAACTCCGCCTATAAAAGAAAGGAAAAATATTTTCGTCAGATGTTGATTTTTTCCCAATCCAAATGAAAAACCTATTATCCCGAATAAAGATGTAGGAAATAAAGGTTCATATCCATATGTAAGAGGAAAAATTTTCAATTTATTAATTCTTAAAATGACAAAAACAATTGTAAAAATTACGGATAAGGTAAATGACAGAAAAAAACGTATTCTTTCCGATGAAAGTCCCATTATAACCGTAAAAATCACCAGCAATGCTATCGTACTCAAAATTCCCGTAGCCATCGGGAAATGAGGGAATTGAAAACCGTGTTCGACTATAAAAAAAATATTACTTACAGCAAAATACACTGCCGCTGACAGCAATCTTTTTTTTCTTTTTAGATAAGCTTTCGAAATTGCCGACGAATACCCGGATAAAAATAAAAATAATGCCGGACTGAGCGGCACTATTTCATAGAAAAAACGCAAAATCGGCGGTGCCGGTTGTTTTAACAATAAAATATATGCATGGTCAAATATCATTAAAAACAACGCAAATATTTTCAGTAAGTCTACCGCCGCATTACGAGATTTGTTTTCATTTAAAAGAGAATTACTCATAATCCTCTTCATCTATTTTCATTAGAATTCGCAGTTCTACACGACGATTGATGTCATCAATCGCTTTAGTTTTAAGTCCGGCACTTCCGCGTCCTGCAAGTGTCATTTTAGCAAGCGGAATTCCTTGTTCTTCCATGTATTTTACTACAAACTCGGCACGCTCTTGTGAAAGTATTCTTTCCAATTCATCCTCACCGGTATCGTTTGTATAACCGCAAATATTGATGAAAATATTGTCATATTGCAACAACAGCTGTGCTACTTCCTGCAAAATCTTTTCCTGTTTTTTATCAACAAGCTCGGAAGTGTTTGGCTTGAACAATACATTGCGGAACGACAGAACTCTGGCATCGCCGTAGTATTCCTCAAGTTCTTCGATGATTTCTATATAACGCAATCGTGTTTTCTTATCCATTTTAGGAAGCGGCGGCAATTCTTTTGTTTCCGGTAAAGACGCCATTTGCGGCACACTTCCCTCTTCTATCCATGCTTCCGGTTTTTCTTTGATTCTTTGAATTGCAGGCAGTTTTACCATTTCCGACTTAGCTGCTTTTTCAAGTTTGGCTCTCGGATTTGCCTTGACTGTCTTTTTGAATGAAGACATAAATGTCGCATCAAAAGACACACCTATAGACCATGTAAACATCGCAGTTTCTACTTTTACCTGCTCATCTTTATAAAACCACGGCATTACGCCGACTTCGGCATAGAGTTTAATCCATTTAACATAAGGAAAAAAATTGATTCTTGCTCCGCCGTAATAATAAGGATAAACATTTTGACTTTCGGCAATCATCAAATCAAAACGATTGATAAATTGTAATTCTGCAAAATCTAATTTTTTGAATCGCAGAAACATATCAAACCCGACAGACGGTCCGCCGTAGAGCTGTTGAATATTTCTGTCAGCTTTATAACGAACAGCCGTAGACATAAATGCCCCTCCGGCACTGACTTTTATTTCCATGAACTTCGTAAGCGGAATATAACTGACAGCGGTAAATCGGAAAATACTGAACGCTCCGTCAACTTTTTTGGAATCATCCGTTTCAAGTGAAGCTAAGGAATGATAATTCATATCAGCCTGTACCCCGAAAGTTTTCTCCTGCCAAACAGCTCCGAACATAGCACTCGGATTCATTCCGAATCCTCCGAGATTTCTAGAAATCTCCCAATAAAAAGGATTGATATTAAAATCAAGAAACATTCTAAATTGAACTATCGGTACTTTCGGTGAAACTTCTTGTTCCTGCGATGTCTGCGTAGGCGTTCCCTGTGCATTTTGTGTCGCAAAAACAAAATTATAAATAAAAAGAAAAGATAACAATATTGCCAATTTTCTCATAGTTTCCTCACTTTAACTTTCTAAATATCAGTCACACGGGCTTTAAACTTTAATATTCTTATCATTCATTACTTAAAAATTATTTTTTTCTCTAATTATTAATTAAAAAGCAATTAAAATGCCGATGACTGTAATTTTGAATTATTTCAAGTCTGATTGAAATATTTTATAAAATTGAAATTTATGTATAATGCGAGAAACTGCAGGAGATAAATATGAAAATCTTCATGATTACTTTCTTAATGACAATGACTGCATTTACTTTTGCCAATCCCAACGTAACGGACAATTTCTGGGGAATCACGAAGTTTTCCGATGCTGAACTTTCCGAGCTGTTCGGAACAGACAAGCAACCTACAAACGACAGAGAGAAATTTGTACAAGGTTTGCGTAATTATCTCGGAGTTCCTTATGTTTACGGAGGAATCAACAAAAAAGGAATAGATTGTTCCGGTTTGCTTTATACTGTTTCGCTGGAAGCTACCGGCAAGCCCATTCCTCGTACATCAGCTGCAATGTGTCGCAAATTTGAGCGAGTTTTAAAATACCAACTCAAACCCGGAGACGCTGTTTTTTTTGCAACTGACGGAACTATCAATGTCACACATGTTGGAGTTTATTTGGGAAATAACTACTTTATTCATGCTCAATCTTTCGGAAACGACCGACGTGTTATCATATCCGATTTGAGTGCAAAATATTGGAAACGAGCTTTTTATTCAGGCGGAAAGATTTTTGAAGATTAAATGATAAGGACAAATAAATGAAAAATAAAACATTATCAGGAATTGTATTAATGCTTATTGCTGCAATGTTTGTAGCCATAGGTCAACTCTTTTGGAAAATATCGGAAGCTCAAATTAATCTTTGGTTAATTGTCGGATTTATTATTTACGCCGGCGGTGCATTAATCATGACAATAGCGTTACGTTTCGGTAAGCTCAGCATGCTTCAGCCTATTTTTTCATTCAGCTACATTGCAGCGATTTTCTTAGGTAACATCTTTTTAAATGAGAAGATTACAATGCAGCACATTATTGCCGTTATATTTATAATTTTAGGAATCATTTGTTTATCAAAAGGAGAAAAATCATGATTGCATTATGTTTTATTTTGCTTGTGATAGGAACTGTTCTGGGTGCATTCGGTGCGTATTTTCTAAAAATTGCAGGAAATAAAATCAAAAACATTACCGACTACATCTTCAATCCGTTTTTTTATCTCGGCGGATTTTTGTATTTTCTTGCGGCATTATTAAATGTATTCTATTTAAAATATCTCCCCTATTCCGTAGTTCTACCGATGACGTCAATCACATATTTGTGGACAATGTTTATTTCCGCATTTCTTTTGAAAGAAAAACTTAATAAATGGAATTTCATAGGAATAGGATTAATTTTTGTCGGAATATTTATTTTAGGAACATTAAAAACTGTTTAACGGAAATGAGCATGTAATTCGTTTTTTTCATTCTCAGCACAATAAAATAAAAAAATCATTTATTTTTAAAAGAAATAAATTATAGTTTTGCTTTCTTTTCTCGATAAGAATAAGAAGCTATATTTTAGTAAATAAGGTTGGAAATATGGATCTGTGTAAGGTTGTAAAATTCAATAGCGAAAAATGTGTAAACTGCAAGGCTTGTATTCAAGCTTGTCCCGTAAAATACTGTTTATCAACGGACGGACAATCTGTATCCGTAAATGACAATCTGTGTATCGGATGTGGAAATTGTTACAAAGCATGTAAATACGAAGCTATCGATTTAGTTGATGATTTTGATGATTTTATAAACAAGATTAA
>JAXJQT010000357.1:0-1004 GCA_036311025.1 Spirochaetota bacterium | reverse complement strand
GAGTAACCTTCTTTTTCCAAAAGTTCGGCAACTTGCAAACTAGGGAAAACTTCTGAACCTGTAGCCATGATAATCAAATCGATATTTTTATGTTTTTCTTTTTTGATTATGTAAGCACCGTGTTCTGCATTTTTGCAACTTTCATATTTACTGTAATCGATTACAGGAACTTTCTGGCGAGTAGTAATGATTACGCTAGGAGAAGTCTTTGACTTTAATGCGATTTCCCATGCAATTTTAGTTTCTTCAGGGTCGGCAGGACGCATAACATTTACGTTTGGCATCAAACGCAAGTTTGTAAGGTGTTCTACCGGGTGATGTGTAGGACCGTCTTCTCCTACGAATATAGAATCGTGAGAGAATAAGAAAATTGACGGAATACGCATCAATGCTGCCATACGAATAGACGGTGTCATATAAGTAGAGAACGCTAAGAATGTTCCGCAAATCGGCAAAACTCCGCCGAATAAGTACATACCGTTTATCATTGTACCCATTGCGTGTTCTCTGATACCGTATTGAACATTGTATCCGAGATAGTTTTCACTGCTGATTACAGAATTGTCTTTAATCATTGTCATTGTAGAACTGCCCAAGTCGGCACTTCCGGAAACAACGTAATCTATGTCTTTAATCATGGCGTTTAATATTGTATTTGCAGCGTTTCTTGTAGCAGCACTGTCTCCGACGTTGAAAGTCGGTAAGTTTTTAAAACAGCTGTCCGGAATCTGACGGCGGAATGTTTTCTCCCAATCTTCTTTTAATTCAGGATAAGCTTTTCCCCATGCTGCAAAAAGTTTTTTCCATTCTTCATGCTCTGCTTTCCATGCTTTGCGACGTTCGTCAAAGTATGCTACGGCTTCCGGTGAAACATAAAAGTCTTCAGTTACTCCCATCGCTTCTTTTGCAGCAGCAGCTTCTTCAGTTCCCAAAGGTGCACCGTGACATTTATTAGTTCCTTGCTTTTGAGGAGCTCCCTTTCCGATTGTAGTATTCATTACAAT
>JAXJQT010000356.1:0-1678 GCA_036311025.1 Spirochaetota bacterium | reverse complement strand
GTATACAATCTTGTATATCAACAACTTGACGGTACGATTTCATGCGATTCATCTGAAAATATCGGTACAACTTTTACGATAACGTTTCCAAATTTGATTTCGAATGAACAAGACAAAAATGATACTAAATAAAATCTTGATTCTTTTTTAAAAAAGTAAAGCGGAGGTTGCCGATATGGAAAAAATGTCTTTTGATTTTGAGAACAATGAACAGCAAATAAAAAGTTGGAAGATATTGATTGCTGATGATGAACTTGAAATGCACACAATCACTAAATTAGTTTTGAATAATGTGACATTTTTAGGCAAACCTTTGGAATTTATCAGTACTTATTCGGGAAAACAAACTTGTGAAGTCGTAAAAGAAAATCCGGATATTGCATTGATACTTCTTGATGTTGTAATGGAAAACAGCACTTCGGGACTTGAAGTCGTAAAATATATCCGAGAAGAACTCGGCAATTCACTCGTTCGTATAATCTTCAGAACCGGTATGCCGGGAAATGCTCCGGAACGTGAAGTCATCAATGACTACGATATAAACGACTACAAGGAAAAAACAGAACTGACAGCCCCAAAACTATATACGACAATTATTGCCGGATTACGTAATTATCGTGATCTTTTGATTACTCGCCAAAGTGAACGCAATACCGAAAAGCTTATGTTGTACTTTCGGCATATAATAGATTCTATGCTTTCGGGTGTAATGGTAGTCAATTCGGATTACAATATAGAAATATATACTCGCCAAGTTTTAGATTTTATATCTTCACCTATTACGAATGATATTTCCGGAATGAATGTTTTTGAAGTATTGCCGTTTTTTGCGGATTATAAAAAGGAAATTGACGAAGTCTTGGCAAATCAATGTCGACTGGAAAAAATGATGATTGCGGCGGGGAAAAAAATAGTTAATTTGATTTTTTGCCCTTTAAAGGAAATCGGGAAGCGTGTGGTTATCAGAGTAGATGACGTAACAGCACTTATCGAAAAAGAACGACAGCTTATGTATTTACAAAAACTGGAAATGGTAGGCACATTGGCAGCCGGCGTAGTACATGACTTTAATAATATTCTCGGAGGGATTTCCGGAGCTGCGTCGTTGTTAGAGCTTCAGGCACAAAAACGTAACGATTTGGTTTGTATGGAAACATCTGATTTTGATGAAAATTTAAGTTTGATTTCTAAAGCTGTCTCGAAAGCAACTGATTTGTCAAAAAAATTACTTTCTCTTTCTAAGGATAACATTTCGGAAATGAAATCTATAAATCTGGTCGACGTGCTTATCGCTGCGACAAAAGTATTTAAAGCTTCGATTAATCGCAGTGTACAGATAAAGACTATGATAAATTGTGAAGATGCTAAAATCAAAGGCGACAGTATCAGCCTGGAACAAATGTTGTTGAATTTGTTTATCAATGCAAGCCATGCGATGACTATTATGCGTGGTGACGATAAGTCTTTGTGGGGCGGTACATTGACGATAACACTTGATTATAAAAAAGCAGATGTTGTATCTGAATTCGGTATACAAACAGACGGAGAATATGTCTTGTCCGTTGCCGATACCGGCGTAGGAATGTCTGACGAAATAAAACAGAAAATCTTTAATCCGTTTTTTTCTACCAAAAATAAAGGCAACGGAACAGGACTGGGACTTTTGATGGTACAAAAT
>JAXJQT010000355.1:0-1981 GCA_036311025.1 Spirochaetota bacterium | reverse complement strand
TTTGCTATAGCTTTTTGATTCAATTCATTTCTTAATTTCACTTCAAACTCTGTACCATATAAGCTACGTTCTCTATTAAGTCGAGGAATATAAAATTCTCTTTTTTCCTTTTTAGCTTTTTCTGTAATAAATGCTGGAGAAGTAAAAATAAAACGAAGTTCTTCTATATTTTTTAATTCATTTTGTAATTCTTGATATGCATAAATCGAAAAACAAGCAGCTGCTATTGAGATTTTACTTCCCGGTTTTATTTCTTCTTTAAGGCTTGTTTTTAGAGTTTTATTAACATTGTCTATAAATTCAGGTGTCACTATTATTTCTCCTAAAATTTTTGTTGCCATGCTTTTTTGTAATATATCACACTCTATATTGCAAATAACGATGCTAATATTTTTTCCGCAATTAATTTCCAATACCGTCCGTAAGAAGTTATTAATATAGACAAAACGATGTTTTTTTTTTATAACCGTTATTCACAAAAAAATACAAAATTGTAACAATACAGAAAAATATAAGGAGACCTAAAATGAAATTAGTTATTACAGTTGTCGGAAAAGACCAAGTCGGTATTATCGCCAAAGTCAGTAATATCCTAGCTGATAACGGTGTAAATATTCTCGATATCAGCCAGACTATTTTACAAGATAAATTTACTATGATGATGTACGTTGAAATGGATGACCAAAAAATCAACATTTCTGATTTGAAAAAAGCATTTGAGCCTATGGAACAAAATATGAAGCTTGCAATTCAAATTTATGCCGAAGAAATTTTTAACTCAATGCATAAAATATAAAAGGCGGCAATTATGAACAGAAACGAAGTATTTGAAACCGTGAACATGATTCACAACGAAAAACTCGATATTCGTACTATTACAATGGGGATTTCTCTTTTCGACTGTGCCGATGAAGACCCGAAACGTGCTTGTGAAAAGATTTATAATAAAATCACCAGATGTGCAAAAGATTTGGTAAAAACAGGTGAAGATATCGAAAATACTTTCGGTATTCCTATTGTAAACAAACGTGTTTCGGTTACACCGATTTCACTTGTAGCTGCTGCTTCAAAAACAGACAATTATCTTATGTTTGCAGAAGCTTTAGATAAAGCAGCCAGAACTATCGGAATCAATTTTATCGGTGGTTTTACGGCTCTCGTACAAAAAGGTTTTATGAATGCCGACAAAATTTTGATTAACTCTATCCCTGAAGTTTTGGCAAATACAGAGCTTGTTTGTTCATCTGTCAATGTTGCCTCTACAAAAGCCGGTATCAATATGAGTGCCGTGCGTGATATGGGACAAATCATCAAACAGACAGCAGAACTTACAAAAGACCGTGACGCACTCGGCTGTGCAAAACTTGTAGTATTCGCAAACGCTGTCAATGACAATCCTTTTATGGCTGGTGCGTTCCTGGGCGTAGGTGAAGCCGAAACAGTTATAAATGTCGGTGTCAGCGGTCCGGGTGTAGTAAAAACAGCTTTGGAAAAAGTAAAAGGTGCAGATTTTGAAACAGTTGCAGAAACAATTAAAAAGAGTGCATTCAAAATCACACGTGTCGGACAGCTTGTAGCAAAAGAAGCAGCTAAAAGATTAAATACAAACTTCGGAATTGTAGACTTGTCATTGGCTCCTACTCCGTTTATAGGCGACAGTGTAGCTCATATATTGGAAGAAATGGGCTTGGAATCTTGTGGTGCTCCGGGTACAACAGCAGCTTTGGCACTTTTAAACGACGCAGTTAAAAAAGGCGGTGTAATGGCTTCAAGTTCTGTCGGCGGATTAAGCGGTGCGTTTATCCCTGTAAGTGAAGACTTAGGAATGATTGACGCAGCTGAAAAAGGTGCATTATCACTTGAAAAGCTGGAAGCAATGACTGCAGTTTGTTCTGTAGGATTGGATATGATTGCTATTCCGGGCGACACAACTGCCGACGCTATTTCCGGTATAATCGCCGACGAAATGGCAATCGGTATG
>JAXJQT010000354.1:0-1514 GCA_036311025.1 Spirochaetota bacterium | reverse complement strand
CGTCGTTTACTGATTCTGCTACTTTTTCTGTCTGGTTCATATTTTCTTTTGCTATCGTAGAAATATAATTCATCGATTGCAAAATTTTAGAAGAACTTTCACGTACACTCTGACCTTCTTCTGAAATATTTCTTACAAGACCTGAAATTAACTCATTTTGCGTAGATATATCACCAAATATTTCTACCGTTTTAGTCGAATGCTGAACACCGACACGAATAATTTCATTGTTGTGAGTAATCAAACGCTGGATTTCGGCAGCCGCCTGTCCTGACTTTTCAGCAAGTTTACGAATTTCGGATGCAACTATCGTAAAACCTTTTCCCGCTTCACCGGCACGTGCAGATTCGATAGAGGCATTTAATGACAAAAGGTTTGTCTGTTCGGCAATATCATTAATCATCGAAATGATTTCCGTAATTTGAACAGATGATTTTTCTATCTCACCCATCTCGTTTTTCAACTGCCCCATTGATTCCATACCTGCATTTACACGGTCTAACGCAGTCTTTACATATTCATTTGCTTTTTCAGACTCTGATGCAATTGTACCTACCAACTTATCAAGCCCGGAAAAGTCTCGGATTATATTTTCTACGGTATCATTTTGTTCTACGGCAGATGTTTCTACGGCTTTTGATGAAAGAAACAATGTACGCAAGTTTTTTGCGATAATAAGAATCGCATCGAAAACATTCTTAACTAAATCTTTCAATACATTAATCATTTTAAAGAATGACCAAGACAATTCACCGATTTCATCTTTTACTTCTACGTGCATTTCTTTTACTGTCAAATCACCTTTTTTTACCACAACATCAGCAGTATCTCTGATTAATACCAACGGTCCTACTATTCTGCGTTGTACAAAGACAATTATCAAAAATCCCATTAATATCGCGATTAATACAGAAATTATATTTATCAAATACATCTTTCCGGTTGTATTAACAAAATCTGTAGAATCCAACTCTATTATCTGACACATCAATACTTTGCTGTCTTTCATGATAGGAATAATAGAAAAATTTGAATGACCTCTTTTGTCGGTTATATCATCATAGCTTTTTGAATGAATGATATCGGTTTCTGTATTTTTCAACATCTTTTGGATTTCATGCGGCAAAGCAATAAGTCCCATCTTCTTTGCTTCTTCTGCGTCCGTACTCCACGTACGACCGAAAAAGTTTCCTTCAAATTGAGTTTTTGCAGTACATTCTTTTTTGTCTGCTCTTATAAGAAACACAGCATTACCGTAACCATAGTTAATATCCGAATTACTTTCATCAAACCCGATGATTGATACTGATTTTATAGGCAGAATTTTCAATGATTTATCAAATATGTCCCATAAATCAGAAAACTCTTGATTATCAACATCTGTATTTGCTTTTAAGAATGTCAAATCTGTGTCTTTTAATTCAGATGAAAAAAAGTTTTCCGATGTCTGAAACATCTTTTTTATTTCCTCTGAAGCTATATCCAAAACACTCGAAATTCCTACGGTACAAAAT
>JAXJQT010000353.1:0-5615 GCA_036311025.1 Spirochaetota bacterium | reverse complement strand
GACGGAAAAGGTAAAAAGATTACCTTAACAGAAAAAGAAGATGAGTTGTTAAACAGAGTAGATAATTTTCAAGCTTGATAATTAGCAAAGGAGATCTCAATGAGAGATATAGCAGATTTTGATTCAATTCGAATTACTATTGCTTCCCCGGAACAAATTAAATCCATGTCTTATGGTGAAGTAAAGAAACCGGAGACAATTAATTATAGAACTTTGAGACCGGAAAAAGACGGTTTATTCTGTGAGAAGATTTTTGGAACGACTAAAGATTGGGAATGTCATTGTGGAAAATATAAATCAATGCGTTACAAAAAAGTTGTTTGTGAACGATGTGGTGTTGAAGTTTCAAGTTTTAGAGTAAGAAGAGAGCGTGCCGGTCACATTGAATTGGCTAGTCCAGTAGCTCATATTTGGTACTATCGTTCAGTTCCTTCTCGAATCGGTTTGATTCTTGATATTCCTGTGACGGCATTAAAATCTATTCTGTATTTTGAAAAATATATAGTTTTAGATCCGGGCGATACAGATTTAAAAGAAAAGCAAATTCTTACAGAAGAAGAATACTATGAAAAGAAAGAGCAATACGGATTAGCTTTTCAAGCAGAAACAGGTGCTGAAGCTATTAAAACTATGCTCGAAAACATTAAGTTGAAAGCTGAATCTCAAAAATTACGTAAAGTAATGCGTGAGAAGAAGAAAACAGATAAAAGACTCTTGAAAAGAATTGAATTGATGGAGGATTTTATCGCATCAGGAAATAGACCTGAATGGATGTTGTTGGACGTAGTGCCGGTTATTCCACCGGATTTAAGACCGATGGTTCAATTGGACGGTGGTCGTTTTGCAACTTCAGATTTGAATGATTTGTATAGACGTGTTATTAACAGAAATAATCGTTTGAAACGTTTGATTGAATTGAACGCACCTGACATAATCATTAAGAATGAAAAAAGAATGTTGCAAGAGGCTGTAGATGCTTTGTTTGACAACTCTAAGAAAAAGAAAGTTGTAAAAGGTGCATCTTCTAGACCGTTGAAATCTTTATCTGATTTATTAAAAGGTAAGCAAGGTCGTTTCCGTCAAAATCTTTTAGGAAAACGTGTTGATTATTCTGGACGTAGTGTAATTGTAATCGGACCGCAATTGAAAATGTATCAATGTGGACTTCCGATTAAAATGGCTCTTGAATTGTTTAAACCTTTCGTAATGGAACAACTTGTAAAACGTGATATTTGTTTCAATATGAAGAAAGCCAGAAATTACATAGAAGAAGAACATCCGGATGTATTTAAAATCTTAGAAGATGTTGTAGCAGAACATCCGGTACTTTTAAACCGTGCTCCTACATTGCATAGATTGGGTATTCAGGCATTTGAACCGGTATTGATGGATGGAAAAGCAATTCGTCTTCATCCGTTAGTTTGTAAGGCGTTTAACGCCGACTTTGACGGTGACCAGATGGCTGTTCACGTTCCATTGTCAATTGAAGCACAAACAGAATGTTGGATGTTGATGCTTTCTGCAAAGAACTTGTTAGACCCTGCTTCAGGAAATCCGATTGTTTGTCCGTCTCAAGATATTATTTTGGGTGTTTACTATTTAACTAAGATTCAGCCACAGGTAAAAGGTGAAGGACGAGTATTTAAAGATTTTAATGAAGTCTTTAAGGCTATCGCTGCCGGTGCTGTTCATATGGAAGCAAAAATCTGGTTGCCTTTAAAAGCTTTTGAAGGTTCTGAAATAGAAGATGAAACTATTGTTGTAGACCAAAAAGATGAAGAAGTGGTAAAAGAATGGGAAAAAGATGAAGAATTCAAGAAAAGAGGATATGTACGAACAAGTCCTGGACGAATTCTGTTTAATGATTATTTGCCTAAAGAAGTTTGGTTTGTAAATAAAACTTTGGGTGATAAAGGTGTAAACCGTTTAATCGCTGATGTTTATAAGAAAAAAGGTGCTGGTGTTACCGTTAGAATGTTGGATGCAATTAAAGATTGCGGATATAAACATGCAATGGTATTTGGTGCGACAATCGGTATGGAAGATATTGTCGTGCCTGAAGAAAAACACGAAATCCTTAAAGCAGCTCAAAAAGAAGTTGATAGCTTTGTTGCTCAGTACAAGAAAGGTGTTGTGTCTCTTGAAGAGCGTTATAACAAGACCGTAAATACTTGGACTAAAGCTTCTGAGGAAATGACAAGAGTTCTTACTGCAGCTTTGAAAAAAGATAGAAAAGGTTTTAACCCTATATTTATGATGGCCGATTCCGGTGCCCGAGGATCTACAACACAGATTCGTCAGTTGGCAGGTATGCGTGGATTGATGACAAAACCGGGTGGAGAGGTTATCGAAATTCCTATTAAATCAAACTTCTATGAAGGTTTGTCGGTAATGGAATTTTATATTTCAACAAATGGTGCTCGTAAAGGTTTGGCGGATACTGCTTTGAAAACAGCCGATGCCGGATACTTGACGCGACGACTTGTTGATATTGCACAAGATGTTGTTATTAACGAAGAAGATTGTGGAACAATTAACGGAACAGAGCACTTTGCTATCAGAGAAGGTGATAATATTCTGGAACCGTTAAGAGATAGAATTGTTGGAAGATTTACAGCAGAAGATGTTATCGACCCTGTTTCCGGTGAGATTATTATCGCTGCTAATGAATTAGTGACAGAAGAAATTGCAGCTGAAATAGAGAATGCATTAATTGAATCTGTTAAGATTAGAACAGTTCTTACATGTGAATCTAAACACGGTGTTTGTATTAAATGTTACGGAAGAAACTTGGCTTCAAATCAAACCGTAGATATCGGTGAGGCTGTTGGTATTATTGCTGCTCAGTCAATCGGTCAGCCGGGAACTCAGTTGACGATGAGAACGTTCCATATCGGTGGAGCTGCGACAGGATCTTCTGAAGATAATACAATTAAATTTAAGTATCGTGTATTAATTGAAAAGATAGAAGGTTCTATTGTTCTGGTTAAAAAAGAAGATTCCGGAATTGAAAAAGATGCGAAACTTTTTGCTCGAAAAGGTTACATGTATATTCGAAGAATTAATCAAGAGTATGATATTTCGGGCGTTGAGCTTCTTGTAAAAGAAGGTGACAAAGTTGTAAAAACTCGTCAGTTATTTAAAAAGGCTAATGGTGAAGTTGAGCTTGCTCACGAAGCCGGAACCATAAAAATTTATGGTTCAAAAATGTATATTGTTGCAAATGATTTGATAGACCGAGACGTTCAGGCGGGAACATACTTATTTAAAGAAGTAGGTGTGCCTATTGAACCAGATGAAAAAATTGCAGAATTTGACCCATATTCACAGGCGATTATTTCTGAGGTTTCCGGTAAGGTTAAGTTCATTGACTTGAAAGTTGGTCTTACTGTAAAAGAAGAAACAGATGATGCTACAGGTACAAAGAAATTAAAAGTTGTAGATTCATCTTTTGATTCTTTGGATCCAAGAATTGTTATTTTGAATAATGCTGGTGAAGAAATAGCATTCTATAGAATGTCTGGCGGGGCAGTTATTCAGGTTAAAGACGGTGATATGATTATTGCAGGTGATACAATTGCGAAAGTCACTAAAAAATCATCAAAAGCCGGTGATATTACCGGAGGTCTTCCTAGAGTAACTGAGTTGTTTGAAGCAAGAAAACCAAAAGATCCTGCTGTTTTGGCGAAAGTTAGCGGTACAGTTTACTTTAGAGGTAAAGTAAAAGGAAACGATATTGTCGTGGTAGTAGATGATTTTGGTGGCGAACAGAAACATACAGTTCCTTCTGGTGGATATTTACTTGTTCGTGATGGTGATAAAGTTAAAGCTGGTGACCCAATTTCTGAAGGAAGCAAAAATCCTCATGATATATTAGCAATTTTAGGAGAAAATGAATTGCAGAAATATATTATGAATGAAATTCAGCAGATTTATCGATTACAAGGGGTAAAAATCAACGATAAGCACATTGGTGTAATCGTTCGTCAAATGATGAAGAAGGTTGAAATTATCGAAGTTGGTGATACTCATTTTATTATGGGACAGCAAGTTGATAAATCAGAATTCTTTGAACAGAATAGAAAGATTATGAAAGAAGGTGGTAATCCGGCAATAGGTAAACCAGTATTGTTAGGTATTACTAAAGCATCTTTGGCTATTGAATCATGGTTAAGTTCTGCATCTTTCCAGGAAACAACAAAAGTTCTTACTAATGGTTGTATAAAAGGAATGACAGATGGCTTAAATGGTTTAAAAGAAAATGTTGTTATAGGTCACATGATTCCAGCAGGAACAGGAATGAAAGCTTATAAAAAGATTAAATTGTATGATGAAAACATGGAAGATTTGGATGTTTCCATCAATAGAATTTTAGAAGAAAAGAAAGCTAATCCTATCGGAGTTAATGCAATTATTGACAAAGACAGTATTTTAGGAATGTAATTCATGCAAGATATTTATCTTGTTGCGAAAATTTGCTTTTTTATTGACACTCAAAAATAAATTTGCTATAAGGCAGAAATATTTTTGGGTGTCGAAATGTAATTTTAATATGGGAGAAAGAAGATGCCAACTATTAATCAGTTGATTAGACATGGAAGAAAGAAAAGTGTATCAAAAACAAAATCTCCTGCTTTGAGAAATTGTCCTCAAAGAAGAGGTGTATGTACTAGAGTAATGACGCTAACTCCAAAAAAACCGAATTCTGCGTTGAGAAAAGCGTGTAGGGTAAGATTGACTTCTGGATTTGAAGTAACTTCATATATTCCAGGTGTAGGTCACAATCTACAAGAGCACTCTGTTGTTTTAGTAAGAGGTGGAAGGGTAAAAGATTTACCAGGGGTTAGATATCATGTTGTTCGTGGAGCCTTGGATACTTTAGGTGTAGAAGGAAGAAAACGAAGTCGAAGTAAATATGGTGCTAAAAAGCCAAAAGCATAAGTAAAAGAGGAGATATTCTAAATGGCAAGAGATAGATTTATTCCAAAACGTGAAGTTTTGCCGGATATAAAGTACAATGATGTTTTAGTTTCTAAATTTATCAATGTAATGATGTTAAAAGGAAAAAGATCTGTATCTCAACATATAATGTATGTTGCTTTAGATAAATTGGAAGAAAAAACAGAAACTTCAGCATTGAAAGCTTTCGAAAAAGCAATCGATAATGTTAGACCTTTAGTTGAAGTAAAATCAAGACGTGTTGGTGGTGCAACATATCAAGTTCCTATTGAAGTAGATGAAGTAAGAGGAAAAGCTTTGGCTTTGCGTTGGATTATTTCTAATGCAAGAAAGAGATCTGAAAAAACAATGGCTTTAAAATTGGCTGGAGAATTAACAGATTGTTTTAATAAAACAGGTGCTTCTTACAAAAAAAGAGAAGATACTCATAAAATGGCAGAAGCAAATAAAGCGTTTTCTCATTTTAGATGGTAGTTTATTGATTTTGTATATTGAAGGATAAATATAATGGCAAGAAAAGTTTCTTTGGATATGACAAGAAACATTGGTATTATGGCTCATATTGATGCTGGTAAGACAACAACAACAGAGCGTATTTTGTTTTATACTGGTGTTTCTCATAAGATTGGTGAGGTGCACGAAGGTGAAGCTACAAT
>JAXJQT010000352.1:0-2535 GCA_036311025.1 Spirochaetota bacterium | reverse complement strand
TGCCTATATCGAATACTTTAAAAACAAAACATTTTCGATACAAGGACAAGTAAAAGACGGTTATCCGTTGAAAGAAATCACATTGCAACTTTTTAAGGAAAACGAATGCGTTTATTCATTGAAATTTGATTCTAAATATTTGGGCAGAAAAGTCGGTGAACGTGTAGCTGAAGGTTCATTGTACAACTGGACAGTAACAGTGGATTCTGAGCAAGAGCTTACTGAAAGCGAAGCATACACAAATAAACTTTCAACTCTTTCTGCTACAGAAAAGCATTATTTGAAAATGGCGGTGACTGTCATTGACAAAGCCGGCAATAAAACTATGGCGAGCGATTCACAACTTGGTTTTGTGTGTCTGTATCAAGAAGCCGACCGTCCGTGGATAGATGTGTCTTCATTGGAGACAGCAGATACATTGGAAATGCAGCAGGAAATAAACAAACTTCGTGCAGGTGCTCAAATCTCCGGAACGGCGTATGATGATGACAGCTTGGAAATGCTGGAATTCTATATTGTAAATACTGACTACAATGAAATGGTAAAACATGAAATTATTACAAAAGCGTCTTTCGGAGAGACAGGTTGTACAATGTGGGACTTGGTAGCTCCGACTAATCAGGGCAGATACCGCTTGTATTATCGACTCAAAGATTCTGCCGGAGTGCCGTCTTACGGTAACGACAGCGACTCGTGGACTGAAGCTTCCGGCTGGGATGATGAGTATTCTATCGGGTTTCAGGTAATTGACGAAAGTGCACCTACTACCGAAGTCAAACCGTTTGAGGAATATCCGACAGAGGCGTATATTACAGCCAAAAATCCGGCGTTTATAGTCGAAGCTACTACTCGTGACGCTGCCGGAATAGAAAAAGTGCTTCTGGCGTGGGATCCGAATTTATCTGAAGAAAAAGCTGTTACATTGAAACAAAATGTATGGGACATAGACACAAATGGGTATCATGACGGCATAAAATATTGGATTGTAGATTTGAAAGATTTTGAAAATGTTATGGAAAATAATATTTTCAAAATGGACTGGTCATGTGAATTGCCGGTAGGTGATTTTACTGACGAAAAAGGTAACAAAGTTTTTGATTACAGAAAGATGTACTATTGTACTGTCAGCAAATCAGGAAATTATGCAGTGGGAACATTTACCATTCCGAAAGAATTCAATGAACCTGTTTTGAGTATTGATTCACCTAAAGACAATGACAATGTCCGCAATGTAGGCGGAGAGCATTTTACGATAGAAGGAAAATGTAGTGATGCACAATCGGGAATTACTTCTTTGAAAATCGAATATACCGATTCGAACGGAAATCCGGGAGAGTATGATTTATTGCAGAATAAGTGTTTAGCTCCGGACGGAACATGGAGTGTGACATCGGACAAATTGACCAAGCTCGGCGGAAGTTACCAGCGAATCATAGCAAAAGCTTCAGACTGTTTCGGCAATATCAGTCAATCAAGCATTTATGTAAAAGTAGATGACAACAGCCCTCAAGTCGTTTCTATTAATGTGGAAGAAGCCGGAGGATATTATTCGGTAGATAAAGTATTGCATTTTACAGTGACAATGAACCGTGAAATAGAAATAAAAGGTGATAAAGAATCTATCTATTTGGAATTAAATTGTAATGGGACATCCGGTGAAAATGTTGCACGTGCAACATTTGACGGATTTATAGAAGAGAAAATATTAAAATTTAAATATACGGTACAAGCCGGAGATAAGGCCGAACCGTTGGATTATTTATCAGAAGATAGTCTAAAAATGGGTGAAGGAACAAAGATATTCGGAAAAGCATTGGGTGAAGGGGTGTCGTCAGTACCTGCGGTGTTGAAATTATCTGAACCGGGGAAAGCCGGATCACTTTCATCTCGCGGAGTTTTTATTGATACAGAAAAACCTGTTGTAGATAAGATTAGTGCAGATGTGGGTCAGGGGGCTTATACTGTCGGTAAAGAAATAAGAATCACAGCTCAATTTAACGAGATTATCAACGGACGAGCCAGAATATTATTGAACAGTCGCGGGAATGATGCAACTAATACCGACCTTTTTGTAGCAACGGAAAAAGAAGTTAAAAATTCTGATACGTTGGAATTCTTGTATACGGTAAAAGAAGGGGATAATACTGAAGAAAATCAGTTTTTGGATATTTATGTTCCGTTCTATGCATATAGTGATACCGAAACAGTAAAAGATAATGCCGGTAATGAAATGGATTTTTTCAATTTCCCGAAAAATACCGAATCCGGCAGTTTGGCTGAACTAAAAATAAAAATTGATACTAAGGCTCCTACATTTAATGGTGTTTACGTTTCAGATGAGAGTATTGAGTCTTATGAGAAGAATGGTAAAAATTATTATCTAAATGCAGGCAAGACAGTCACATTAGAAGCAAGATTTAGTGAGAATATTATTGAACAGTCGCGGGAATGATGCAACTAATACCGACCTTTTTGTAGCAACGGAAAAAGAAGTTAAAAATTCTGATACGTTGGAATTCTTGTATACGGTAAAAG
>JAXJQT010000351.1:0-10391 GCA_036311025.1 Spirochaetota bacterium | reverse complement strand
GATGGAAAATCATTCTAATGAAAAATTCTTAGATTTCATTGTAGAGGCAGAAAAACTTGCAGATGTAGAAAAAGTAGTTTGCAATGTAAACGGTGCATGGAATGTAGAGTTTGAAAAGAAAGAAACTAAAAATCAATTCCGTTTCAAGGCACTTCTTTCTACAGAGGCGAACTTCAAAGCTGAACTTACAAAAGCAGTAGAAGCAAAAGGTTGGAAGTTGGTTTATGCAGAAGAAAAGAAGCCGAACCTGGAAGAAATCTTTTTGAAATTAACTGCAAATACACAGGAGATTGAACATGCACAATAAAATTTATCCTATTTATAAAAGGGAAATGGGCAGTTATTTTTATTCATCGATTGCCTATATTTTCCTGATTTTGTTTGTTTTTATGACAAATATTATGTTTTTCTATTTCTTCGGCGGAATCTTTAAAGAAGAAACAGCGTCAATGCGTCGCTTTTTTACGATTCTTCCGTACGTATTTACTGTATTTATTCCCGGTGTAGCGATGGGTAGCTGGGCAAAGGAAAAAAGTGAAGGAACTATCGAAATGTTATTTACTTATCCGGTTGCTCAATGGAAAATCATTGCCGGAAAATTCTTGGCTGTTTTGACATTGGTGGGAATCGCACTAGGCTGTTCACTTTTTATTCCTTTATTGACTCAAATTTTTGTGGGCGATTTTGACTGGGGACAGTTGTTTACTCAATATCTCGGTGCTGTTTTGATGGCATGTGCTTATATTGCCGTGACATTCTTTATGTCGAGTATCACATCAGAATTGATTGATTCATTCTTGCTCAGTGCAGCGACATTGTTATTGTTGACTCTTGCCGGATATGTGACATCAGCTTACGTAATGGTGTTCCCTGATTGGTTGGGATGGTTGAAAATATTCTTAAATGAAATCAGCCTTTCAACACATTTCGGAAACTTTAGTAAAGGCGTAATCCATTCAAAAGATGTAGTTTATTATCTTGGAATTGCGTTAGTATTTTTCTATTGCAATATCAAAGCACTAGAAAGTAAAAAATGGAGCTAAAAATGAATAAAACAGAAGCGATGAAATTAAAAAAGAGAGAAAGTTCAGTCATCTTTTTGCTGATTCTTGTAAATATTGTCCTGTTTTACTTTTTGATGGGCAAAGTTTATTTACGTGTCGATTGTACACAAGGTAAAAAATATTCTATCAGTCAGCCGACTGTAGACCTTTTGAAAAAAGTAGATAACAAATTGGTTATCAATTATTACTACGAAAAACGTTGTAAAGAAGCACAAGGAATTTCACAAGTAATCCAATATGTAGACGATATGCTTCAAGAATACGAATCTAAAGGTAACGGAATGGTAGATTACCGCCGTGAAGAATTGAGCTTTGAAAATCCTAATCATTTGGAAAAAATTGCTGAAATCGAAAAATTGGGTATCAAAAAAATTGCATTGAGCCAAAGCGAAGGTACTGAGTCAAAAAGTACTCTCGGTTTTTCCGGAATCGTAATGACTTACAAAGGAAAAACAAGTTCTATCGGTGTGATTTTCAGTGATGCAAAGTTTGAATATATGCTCGATGTAGAAATCAGCAAGCTTTTGGGACTAAACAACGGACGTGTGGGAATATTGGTTTCTTCTCATGAAAAAACATTGGATAAAGATTTTAGATATTTGTATCAGTATGTGACAAATGAATATTCTGATGCAGAAGTTATTTATTCGCCGTCAGCTATTCCGGAAGATATTTCTACACTCGTACTTGTCGGCGGAGAAACATTCTCTGAATTTGATATGTACAAACTTGACCAGTTTATGATGAACGGCGGAAAAATGTTGTTCCTTGCAAACGGTGTAAAACTTAATTTCCAGAATCCGTACGGACCTCCGGCATCGGTGACAGAAAACCAAGTTATCAATATGTTGTCTGCTTACGGTATTACAATCAATCATGATTTGGTAGGAGACAATCAGTCTTACAATCCTGTAATGCAACGCGGAAGTATCTTTGCTGAAAGAATGCGTTATCCGTTGTGGGTAAAAGTAATTGCCGAAAACATCAACAGAAAAAATCCTATTGTCGATGATTTTAATGAAGTAAATTTATTCTGGGCATCATCAATCAATGTTTCAGATGAGTTGAAAGATAAAGTTCAGCCGTTATTAAAAACTACTAACCAAGCGTGGAGTATGGCTGAAGATTTCAAAATCGATGTTGATTCATACAAATATCCTGTTCAAGAAGGTAAGTCTCAATACCTTTTAGCTTGTTCTTATGAAGGTGCGTTAAAGAGCTTTTTCAAAGACAGAGACGCTCCGACTCCACCGGAAGGAACAGAACTTAAAGGCGGAAAAATTTCTGAAGGACACGGAAAACTTGTTGTTATTGCGAATGAAGATTTTATCAGTAATGATTTCTTAAATCGTGAAGATGAAATTTATTTGATTCTAAACAGTTTGGATTGGCTTACAAAAGACGGTTCATTAATCAAAATCAGAAATAAAGGAAAATTCAGCCGTCCGTTGAATAAAGTAAACAATCTTTCAATGTTGAATTTGTACAAAAACATGATTATCACATTTACGACAGTTATAATTCCTTTGGGATTTGTAGCCGCTGCAATCGGAGTGTTTACTTCTCGTCGCAGATTCCGCAAGGTTTTGGAAGAACAATTTGCTGAAGATTCAGAACAACCGCAAGCGGAAGAAACTGAAAAAGCTGAGGAGGAACAAAATGGAGAAGAATAAAAAAATTATAAACGGTTTGCTGATATTGGCAGCTGTTCAAGTGATTTTGCTTATAGTTGTGAATACTTTTTCTTTCAACAGTATCAAAACTCGAAAAGCAGACAAAACGTTATTAAGCGGTGTAACTGAGAAAAATATTACAAAGGTAAAAATCTGGGACAAAATTGACGGATTTACACTGACAAAAGAAAAAGACGCATGGTATGTTTCTGTAGAAGAAGACGGTAAAACTCAACTTCTTCCGGGCGACCAGAAAAAGATTGCTGATTATATTTCAACAATTGCTTCTATAAATGAAGGAACTGTAATCTATCGCGGCAGTGATGCTTCAAGCGATGCGACTTACGGATTTACGGAAAATAATATTCGTAATTTAGAAATTTATGTTGGAGACAAAAAGCCGCAAGCGTTGCAATTGGGTAACAACGGAAATATCAAAAATTCAACATATTTGCGTTTTGCCGGTGACAGTAAAGTTCGTCAGGTAAACAGTAATGTTGCTCAAATGACTGACAGAATCTACAAAAACTGGACTCGTCGTGAGATTTTACCGGGCGTAGCATTGAAAGATATTGAATCAGTGAAATTAAGCGGTGATTGTGTATTTTTAAAAGACAATTACGATATCAAAAAACAAATTTCTGAAACAGACAAAAAAGAAACTTATGTTGTAGAACCGGCAATCAGCGGAGAATTAGACCAAGCTGCAATCGGTATAATGCTCGGTAAAATTGTGAACCTTAAAGCTGATAACTTTAAATTCGCCGGAACTGTAGACGGAAAAGAAGTTGTCGCACAGATGGAAATCTTATGCAAAGGCGGAAAAACTCACACAGTAAAATTCTACCAAGCTACAGATGACAACGATGTAGGCGACTTTATCGCTGCGACTACAATCGACAATTATTTGTATTTATTCCATGACGACACACTTACCGAAGCAATTAAAAATTGCAGCGACTTAGTTAAGAAAAACTAATTTGATTTAAAAATAAAAGAACTTCCTGTAAAAACGGGAAGTTCTTTTTTTATGCCGTAATGTAATGACCGACAGACCTCAATTCTATTACGGAATAAGGGCGTTAAAAATTAGATATAGTTACTTGGGACTTTTCCAGCACTTGGGCGATTTCGATTAGGATTTTGCGATTAGATGGATTCAATTTTTTTATAATGTCTGAGAAATCTTCGGAAAGGTAATTGTTAGATATTTTCACTGTATCGGATAAAAAATCAGTAATATCACAACGTAAATATTCAGCAATACTGGAAAGTGTTTCCAAATTGATTTTTGTAATTCCTCGTTCAATTTGACTGACATAACCTACTGTAACAGAAATTGCTTCTGCCAGGTTTTCTTGTGTTTTATTTTGAGACTTTCGTTTCCTTTGAATCCGCTGTCCTAATGCATAAAAATCAATACTCATAGTTATAATTTTATTAGTAATAGCTAAAAATTTACAGATACCTATTGCTAAATATTTAGTTATAGATATATAATAACTATCAATATATGTAATTTTATAAGGAGTTTAAAATGAAAAAGCAATTATGGATGTTAATTGTATTAACATTGGCTTTATTAGTCGGTTGTACGGAAGTTGCAGAAGATTCAGAAAGCAACAACAATGAAAACAATCAATCCTCTGAATCCTCAACATATTACACTGTACATTTTTGTACAAACAATATTGCAGATTGGGACAGTGTTTATGTGTATGCTTGGGACGGTTCTGGTTCAAACGCAGAATGGCCGGGAAATTTGATGACAACAGAAAGAAACGGTTGGTATGCTGCAATGGTTAATTATTCCAATGTTATTTTTAATGACGGAAGCAGTAATCAAACAGAAGATTTGACAACTCAAAACGGTTATTTTTTACCGCAATCAAAAAGTGCCGGTAAAGTCAGCGGAACTTGGTATACTTCAAAACCGGCAAATACAGATGTTGGCGGAGGAAGTAATAATAACAATGGTAATAACAGTAATACCGGGTCTACAACATTGTCTTACCCAACAGGAGTAAGTGCTACTTATGTTTCATCATTAGATTATATAAAAATAACCTGGAACGAAGTTTCAGATGCAACATCTTACGAAGTTTATTGGGGAACATCTTATGATTCAAGTAAAGCAGAAAAACTTACAACTGTTTACTCAGCAACAGGGCAGTTTTGGTCTGTTGAAAAAGGTAAAAAATATTATTTTTGGGTGAAAGCAAAAAACAGCAGTACAACAAGTGATTTCAGTTTGTACGCTTACTGTACTGTTCCTAATTCAACAATATCAGCCCCTACAGGTCTAAAAGCCACTGCAATATCTTCATCTTCTATTAGTTTAAGTTGGGGGTCAGTATCCGGAGCATATGAATATCACATTTATTACAGTACATCTTCATCTTCAAGTACGGCAGAAGCAATAGCTTATACAAGCTTGAAATCAGAAACTATAACAGGATTAAAAGCAAACACAAAATATTATTTTTGGGTGAAAGCTATTACAATTAGTTTGGATTCAAGTGATTTTTCTTCTTATGCTTATGCAACAACTGGATCAACTGGCGGAACTTTAAAAATTGTTAATAACAGTTCTTATAGAATAAAAAGTTTAACATTATATACAGCTGATTATAATCTCAATGCTTTATCCGGAATGGAACAAGTAACATGCAATGTTTATTCCGGTTCTTACGAAACAGTAGAAAACGTTCTGCCGGGAACATATGTTGAAATACACGGTAAAGTAAATGATAGTTATTTAAAAATAAGTACTTACAAAGACGTAACAATTAAAAGCGGACAAACTACAACATTAATTATTGATGATGACGATATAACTAGCTACTAAATTTAAACAAAAAAGAATCCCACTTCAGCTACATTTTGTACTGAGTGGGATTTTTTTATATAAAAGACATGACCGAAAGCGAAATTGTTGCTCAGTTGTTTAAGATGTACGAAAAATTGACAGAGAGAAAGTAACTAAATGAAAATAAAAACATTTAAATGGATATTGTTATTAATATCGATAGTTTGCAGTTGTACGCAGAATTTTTGTGAAAATGAATGCGTTATTACGTTCACATTGTGAACTCACCGTAGCTTTGCTCTTAAACCTAAGTGGGTTTGAAAAAACTTTGAAGCAACATTTATTGCTTTCACCTGGTAAGATTGACTTCTTACAAACAGTTGTTCAAGACTCTTACAAACAGTTGTTCAAGACTCTTACAAATAGTTGTTTAAGACTCTTACAAATAGTTGTTTAAGACTCTTACAAACAGTTGTTCAAGACTGTTACAAACAGTTGTTCAAGACTCTTACAAATAGTTGTTCAAGACTGTTACAAATAGTTGTTCAAGACTGTTACAAATAGTTGTTCAAGACTCTTACATTGAAAAGCTTATATTTATCAAACCAAAAAATTCTAAAAAAAATGCGTGCAGTGTCGCTATTTGATACGTTAGGTGTGATATAATGCCACAAAATGTAAACAGGAGAAGTTTATGACACAAGCAGAACAACAAAAAGCCGCAAAACAATTTGCAGAATATTGGGAAGACAGAGGTGACGAAAAACAAGAAACACAACGCTATTGGATTGGGCTTCTCGGTGATGTTTTGGGAATTGCCAATGCAACAAACTACATTGAGTTTGAAAAGAAAGTTAAATTAAAACACACAAGTTTTATTGATGCATATATTTCCGGCACGAAAGTTTTAATCGAACAAAAAGGAAGCAAGATTGATTTAACAAAACCGCAAGAACAGTCTGACGGTGCAATTTTAACTCCGTTTGGGCAAGCAAAACGCTACGCAGACGAACTTCCTTACGATTTACGACCACGCTGGATTGTGGTTTCAAACTTTGCAGAAATCCACATCCACGATATGAACAATCCGCACGCAGAACCTGAAATCGTAAAATTAGAAAATCTTGAAAAAGAATATTACAGACTTTCATTTTTAGCAGAACAAGAACATATTCATATTAAAAGAGAAATGGAAGTTTCTATCAAAGCCGGAAATATCGTCGGTTTGATTTACGACAAGCTTTTAGCACAATATAAACTCGCAAAAAATGTAGATATGGAAAAATGTCTAAAAAGTTTGAATATGCTTTGTGTTCGACTTGTTTTTTGTCTGTATGCAGAAGATGCCGGGATTTTCGGTCATAAATCAATTTTTGGTGATTATTTGAATCATTTTGAAGCTAAAGATTTACGAAATGCTTTAATTAATTTGTTCAAAGTTTTAGACCAAAAGCCGGAAGACCGTGACCCATTTTTAGAAGAAGAACTTGCAGTTTTCCCTTATGTAAACGGCGGATTATTTACAGAGGAAGACCAATTTATTCCGCCTTTTACTGGTGAAATCAAAGATTTACTCATTAAAAAAGCAAGTGATGATTTTGATTGGAGCGACATAAGCCCGACAATTTTCGGAGCGGTATTTGAAAGCACATTGAATCCGGAAACACGGCGAACCGGCGGAATGCACTATACAAGTATCGAAAACATCCACAAAGTAATTGACCCGCTTTTTATGGACGAATTGAACGCAGAGTTTGAAAAAATACTGGAAATTAAACAGACAAAAAACAAAGAAGACAAACTAATTAATTTTCAAAAAAAGCTCAGTACTTTAAAATTCTTAGATCCGGCTTGCGGCAGCGGAAACTTTTTGACAGAAACATATCTTTCTCTTCGTCGTTTGGAAAATAAAATATTGGAACAAATATTAAAAGGCGGTCAAATGCTGCTTGGATTTAATGACGATTGGAAACCGATTGAAATTTCTATCGGACAGTTTTACGGAATCGAAATAAATGACTTTGCCGTAACTGTTGCAAAAACATCTCTTTGGATTGCCGAAAATCAAATGATGAAAGAAACAGAAAAGCTTGTCGAAAAACAGTTAAATTTTTTACCTCTTAAAAGTTATGCCAACATCGTAGAAGGTAACGCCTTGCGAATGGACTGGGAAACTTTTGAAGTACTTCCTGAAATTAAAAATATAATTTACGCCGACAAAGCCAATATTTACAAGGTTGATTCTGATAAACCAATGATTGTATGTGAACCTACATCAAAATATGAAAATGAAGTGAATATTGTTACAAAGGAAGTTGAGTTTAAAGATATAGAAGAATTGCAAACGTCCAAAACAATTTCTGTGAGCTATGATTACATTATGGGAAATCCTCCGTTTGTGGGTGCAAGATTTATGGATAAACGTCAAAAGGAAGATTTGCTTCTTACTTTCGGAAAAGATTGGACTGGAGCCGGAGATTTAGACTACGTTTGTTGTTGGTATAAAAAAACATTGGATTTGATTCAAGAAAAATCTACTCGATGTGCATTTGTTTCTACCAATTCAATTAGTCAAGGAAGTTCTGTTTCTAATTTATGGAAACCACTTTTTGAAAACGGTCTTCATTTTGATTATGCGTATCAAACTTTTAAATGGGTAAATGAAACTGCTGACAAAAAGAATATGGCTGCTGTTCATTGCGTAATAATCGGATTCAGTGTTGCAAAAAATGATAAGCCCAAAATCATTTTTGATTCTGCCGGAAACAAATCTATTGCAAAAAACATCAATGGATATTTACAGGATTCTCCGAATGTTTTTATTGAGAATCGAAAGAAGCCAATTTGCAACGTTACTCCAATGCTGTTTGGAAGTATGCCGAATGATGGACGAAATCTAATTATCGAAGCAGAGGAATATGATGATTTTATAAAAAATGATCCAGCTTCACAAAAATATATCCGCCAGTTTTTAGGGGCGGAAGAATTTATTAATAATAAAAAACGCTATTGTCTGTGGCTTGAAAATGTAAGTCCTGCAGAAATGCGAAAAATGCCTTTGGTTGGACAAAGAGTTACAGCTGTCAGAAAACTTCGTGAATCAAGTTCTCGCGGGGCAACTCGACGACTAGCTGATATTCCTCATTTATTCGGAGAAATCCGTCAACCAAAAGAAGGAAATTATCTTTTAGTTCCTCGTGTTTCGTCTGAAAGAAGAAAATATGTTCCGATAGGATTCTTATCGTCTGAAATTATTGCAAGTGATGCTACTCAAATTATTCCCAATGCTTCACTTTATGAATTCGGGATTCTTACATCTTTAGTTCATAACGCATGGATGCGAATTGTTGCAGGACGGTTAAAAAGTGATTACCGTTATTCTGCAAGTATTGTTTACAACAACTTTCCTTGGTGCAAGCCAACCGATGAACAGAAAGTTAAAATCGAAAAGACAGCACAAGCAATTCTTGACGCACGTGCAAAATATCCGGAAAGTTCTCTTGCCGATTTGTACGACGAAACTTTTATGCCGGCTGATTTACGCAAAGCCCACCAAGCCAACGACCGTGCAGTTATGGAAGCCTACCACTTCGACAAGCTCAGTGACCGTAAGTTTGACATGACCGAAAGCGAAATCGTAGCAGAGTTGTTTAAGATGTACGAAAAACTGACAGAAGGGAGATAGTAGGGATGGAAGAACTAATTTTATATAAATACAAAGCATTAAATACTTATACTATAGATTCAATCGCACAAAAGTATTTATTTTTTCCTACAGCACGACAATTGAATGACCCTTTTGAATGTTGGACTGAAATAGATTTGGAATGTACAGATAAACAGTTTAAAGAACATTTAAAGAAACAAGGGGAAATCCTAAATGCTGAAATTTGTTGTTCGTTGGAAAGATATAAATCATTAATGAAATCAGAAGAATACCAATTAAGACGATTGGAAGATTTAAATTCTTTCAGAGTATTTAGTTTAGCAGAAAGTTGTACAAATGACGCAATGTGGGCATATTATTCTGAAAATTATAAGGGACTTTGTTTAGGTTATAAAGCTTTCCCAAGAGAAGATGGAAATCCTAAGGCAATTTATGTTTATAGACCACAAATAAAAACTTGTCCTGAAATTCATGATGATAATGGATGTCCTTTTTTAATTTTTCAAAAGGTAAAATATCAAAATGATGGAAAAACAAAGCTCAATATTATTACAAAAGAAAATAGAGAAATCGTTGCAGATAATTTATATATAAAAAAAGAGTGTTGGAAATCTGAAAGAGAATATAGAAGTGTTTTTTATATAGGAGAAAATAAAGACAATTTGAAAATCTTTTATCCAGATGAAACTTTAGCAGAAGTTATATTTGGGTATAGAATGGAAAAAGAAAATATGAATACAATCAAATATTTGATAGATAAATTATATTCCAACAAAGTCAATTTTTTTGTAGCAAAACCAGACTATGAAACAATGAAAATAATTAAAGAGCCTTTTACCAGCGAAAACCGTTAGGTTTGAGTAACGGTGAGTTCCGTAAGGAACGAACGAAATGTTTACTTTAGTAAACATCGACGTAAGCAACGATGAGTTCACAACGTGAACGAATGAAGTATTTAATGACAATTAAATACCGAGCGAAAGCAAATCCGCTTGTTCCCAAATCCAATCCGCGTGGCAATTCTCGGTTGCTGAGCCTGTCGAAGCAACGACAAAAAAAGGAGAAAGTTTAATATGAAAACAATAAAAGAAACAATACACGCACAAGGCATAGAAATTGGAATATACACAACCGATTTTGAAAACGAATTTATTTCTTTGACAGATATAGCTCGTTAT
>JAXJQT010000350.1:0-2861 GCA_036311025.1 Spirochaetota bacterium | reverse complement strand
ATTTTGTATAGTGCATGCCAATTGTGCACCGGAAATACCGGGAAACAGAACATTTATTTTCATGTGATGGAGAACGTTGATGAATCAAAAAGAAAATTGCACCAATCAGTATTACATTGCCAGACAAGATTCAACAGAATCTAATGCGAGAAGCTATCCAAGAAAATTCCCCTTTGCTATTTCTAAAGCTAAAGGTTCTTGGGTTGAAGATGTAGAAGGGAATAAATATCTGGACTTCCTTTGTGGAGCAGGGACACTTGCCTTAGGGCATAATGACCCCGAAGTAAACCAGGCTATGATCGATTTATTGGCCTCAGACGCACCTTTACACACATTGGATTTAACCACTCCGGTGAAAGATGAATTCGTTCATACTTTGTTGGGATTGTTACCAAAAGAACTTCAAGACAATGCAAAAATTCAATTTTGCAGCCCTTCTGGTACTGACGCTACTGATGCAGCTATCAAATTATGTAAAACAGCGACCGGTCGAAGTGCAGTTATTGCATTTCACGGAGCATACCACGGAATGGGACAAGGAGCATTGTCACTGACAGGTAATTTAAATGCTAAAACTAAAGTTCAATCTTTAGTTCCTGATGTTCACTTTATGCCTTATCCTTATTCTTATCGTTGTCCTTTCGGACTCGGAGGAGATGCCGGTACAGATGCTGCATGTGAATATTTTGAAAGAATGCTCAAAGACCCTGAAAGCGGTATTACAAAACCTGCTGCCGTTATATTAGAACCTATACAGGGAGAAGGCGGAGTTATTCCGGCACCGGTAAAATTCCTACAAACAGTCAGAAGAGTTACAAAAGAACTTGGAATCCCGATGATTGTTGACGAAATCCAATGCGGAATCGGTCGTTCCGGAAAATTCTTTGCATTTGAATATGCAGACATTGTTCCTGATGTAATTTTAGTATCAAAAGCTATCGGCGGTTCTCAACCGTTGGCTGTAGTAGTTTATAACAAAGAATTAGATAAATGGAATCCGGGAGCTCATGCCGGAACTTTCCGCGGTAACCAATTGGCTATGCGTGCCGGAACTGCATTAATCAAACGCGTTTCTCAACCGGAATTCTTAAATGAAGTTGTTGAGAAAGGTACTTATATGCGTGACAGACTTTTGGAATTGAAAAAGAAAGTTTCTATCATCGGTGACATTCGAGAAAAAGGTTTGATGATGGGAATTGAATTTGTCAATCCTAACGCAACTCCGGACAAACTCGGCACACTTCCCGGCTCAGGTGAAATAGCAGCTGAAATCCAACACAGATGTTTTGAAAAAAGACTCGTTATGGAACGCGGCGGACGAAACGGAGCTGTAATGAGATGTCTATGTGCTTTAAATGTTACTCGTGATGAGATTAACAAAATGCTTGAGATTTTTGAAAGTGTAGTAATGGAGGTCGATGCCGGTGCAAAAAAATAATTTGTTACTGACAAAGGATTCTAAAGAAGAATTTCGACAAATGATTATTCGCACAACCGATGCAATCGTAGACAGTTTGTGTGATACAAAAGCTTATGCCGGATTATCTCCTGATGAACTAAAAAAAGCTGTACATGTAGAAGATTTATTACCTAATGAGGGTGAAGGTTTTGATAAAGTACTTGAAGCTTTAAAGCTTCAAGTTTTACCTAATTTTTTGAGAACTTCATCAACCGATTATATGGCTCATTTACACAGTCCGGCATTATTGGAAAGTATTGCGGCTGAGTTAATTATCGCAGCATTTAATCAATCAATGGATTCTTGGGATCAAGCTCCGGTTGCAACTGAAGTTGAACTGGAAATAATACGTAAGCTTTGTTCTTTATACGGTTATGATGACAACAGTGACGGTGTTTTTACTTCCGGCGGTTCTCAATCTAATATTTCTGCATTGTTATTCGCAAGAGATTGGTATTGTCAGAAAAAACTGAACCACGATGTAAAAAAACATGGTTTGCCTGAGAATTACCGTAAATTGCGTATCTATTCCTCTGAGATTTCTCATTTTTCAATGGAAAAAGGAGCTCATCTTTTAGGTTTGGGATATGATGCAGTCGTGAAAGTTCCCGTTGATGCAAAACAAAAAATTGACGTTAATGCTTTAGAGCAATTAATCAAAAAAGATTTGGAAGACGGAAATCTTCCGTTCTGTGTCGTAGCGACAATCGGAACTACAGATTACGGTAGTATTGACCCAATGAATGAAATAGGAAATATTTGTAAAAAATATGGTTTATGGCTTCATGCGGACGCAGCATACGGAAGTGCAGTCATTCTGTCTTCTAAATATGCACAGCGTGTTGCCGGTTTTAACCTATGCGATTCTATAACCGTAGATTTTCATAAAATGTTTTTATTGCCTATAAGTTGCAGTGCCGTATTGTTAAAAGATGCGTCTAACTTCGAAGCTTTAGAACTTCATGCAGATTATCTAAACCGTGAAGAAGATGAGGAAGACGGTTATACAAATCTTGTAGGTAAATCATTGCAAACTACACGTAGATTCGATGCATTAAAAGTTTGGGTTTCATTTAAAATGCGTGGAAAAGACGGATGGGGAGAAATAATTGATACATGTATGGAAAATGCAGCGTATTTGTATTCTCGTCTTGAAAATAATGATAATTTTGAAACTGTAACCAGTCCTGAAATCAGTTCTGTCGTGTTTAGATTATCAAATACCGATGACGTAAACAAACGAGTAAGACGTGCTTTAATTCACGAACACGGAGTTGTAATCGGTCAGACAGTACATGACGGAAAAGTTTTTCTAAAGTTCACACTTTTAAATCCATTAGTAACACATGAAAAACTAGACTCATTATTAGATTTAATTAAGAATATTTCTAAAAGCTAACTT
>JAXJQT010000349.1:0-1848 GCA_036311025.1 Spirochaetota bacterium | reverse complement strand
TGTGTATGTATTTACTGAATATTTTAATATGGTATTTTTGATTAAATATTTTTCATCCCTATATTTACAAAAACACATTCAGACATAAAAAAAGTGTACCGCTAAAAATTGTTTCCAACTTTTAGGGTACACTTTAAAAATCTGCTTAATATGCAGATGGATTATATTCCGTAAAATATCCTACAGCATAACTTGTTTTTCCCGCTGTATAAGTTACATCAGGACTTTTATTATAAATACGCCCCGAATTATTACCTGTAGCTCCCCAATCTGGCTCGGTAGTTCCTGCAACACATCTTGCAAAATTAAATCCGGTAGCATCATCTATAATTGTCAAATTAATTGTCATCGAAGAACCACTTGCTTTGACCCATTTTCCGCCACCGTAACTACCGCCCCAAACCCATGCAAATAATTCGGCTTTATCTTCCCATATCCAGTCATCACTTGCTGTAATAGTAATGTTTACAGAAGTCGGCTCAACTCCGGCTTCACCCTTTTGCCAGATTGCAAAGTTTGTTCCGCTGTAAATAGGATAATTTCCTGTGTAACCGGTACCTGTAGGAGAATATGCATCTCCACCGATTTTTACGATGATTTCACCTTTTGTTCCTACAATTTTAGCTACATAATTTGTCTCTGTACTTGCAAGAACAGTCACGGTATCATCATACTCGATACCTAAAGTATGTCTGAGTTTAATCAAATAATCAATGTGTTGTTTCATAGTATTCTTTGTACCGGAAACAACTTCCTCACCGCGATATTGCCAATGCTCTTCTGCAAAATAATGTTGATTTGCGACACAAGGCATACCCGGATGAGTCAAGATAAACGCATAAGCTGCCGCAACATCGCCCCAGTCTAATTCCCAATGCTGTTGCGTACTTCCCGTATCATGATTGTCTACAAAAGTGACAGCAGCAGACGGATTGCTCATCATCAGAGTCGCAGCATCCGCAAGAAGAGACATATTCCACAAATCTCTGTTATTTTCCTCAGTTCCGTCTGCCATCTTATACCAACCGAACGCCTCATTCATTTTTTGTTTCAACACAAAGTCAAATGCACGAGATTTTTTGCCGGCTTGTCCGCTTACGGTTTTACCTGTTGCAGAAATCCAACTATTAATTTGTGTCGACCATCCGTCTGAATCAGGCCAGTATTCACCTACAGAGAATGCGGCATCACTCATTGCGTTGTAGTAGCCCACATAGTCTCCGGCAAAACCTTTTACGTAGTCATAACGCCAGCCGACAAATCCGGCACGTTTAAGAACTGAGTTCATCCAGCTGTAAATACCTTGCTGTACTGCCGCATTTGTATGGTCTAAATCACGATAAGCAGCATATCCTTGTCCGCTGTCGGCAGCTCCTTTTTTAGATGAACCAAGCATTGGACTTCCGGATAATGAAAATCCTTCGTCGTTCTTACAAATAGAATAGTAGTCGTCAGTCCATTTCGGATTAGTAAAATCTCCCCAAGATGTAGTTCCCGAACGGTGATTTACTACAATATCAGCAATTGCTTTTGCCGGTTGAATAGCTTGAATTACCTCTTTGAGCTCTTCTTCCGTTCCGTAACAGTTGTTCAAATCGTTCAACTGGTTTGGAGCGTACCCCTCAGAACTTCCTGTATCTGTCTTACTTGGAGGCGGGAACCAAACATATTCGAATCGGTCTTTGATTTCATTTGCATACCTAAGCATTACACCATACCATTGTCCCCATGCTGGATTAGGATTTTCTGCGTTATATCCTTCTCCGCGAGGTGCTGAATCCCAGTTGAAACCTTGAAGCATTACACCGCTTTTGTTTTCTGTATAAGTCTGTGCCGTTTGCTTTGTGT
>JAXJQT010000348.1:0-1634 GCA_036311025.1 Spirochaetota bacterium | reverse complement strand
GGAGAGACAGGAAATGATGTGGGCGGCTTTACATCTGATAATAATCAACGAGCAATGGGGTATGTGTATACCGGAAAAGCTACAGGTTATATAGAAAATATTACAATTACTCCAAAACCGGCAGACGGAGAAGTCACATCAAAAGTAAAAATGTATGCTTCTATTCCCGGAAAGACGGAGCAGGAGTGGAGTGATATGGACTGTTATACTACAAAAACAGATAATGCAGAGCATGACTGGACTGTAAAAGCTCAACTTGTTGACTATGCCGGCAATATGTCAGATGTGTCATCTGCGACTTTTAAGGTTGACAAAGGTGTGCCGTTATTTTCAAGTATTACTACTACTGCGACTAACGGGTTGTATAAAGCCGGTACGCAAATCCCCGTAACTTTGACATTCAGTAAAAAAGTAAATGCGGTAAAAAGCGGTAACGGCGAGATTAAATTGACTTTTAATAACGACGGTTATGTTACATTTAATACAAGTGGTGAATATTCCGCAATGCACAAAGGAACTTACTTCGTAGGAACCGGCGACAGCGATATTAATGATGCCAGTCCTATCGGTGATGTTAAAAAATTGCAGATAAAAGAAATCATCGGGGGAATCTTCTCCGATACAGCCGGCAACAAAGTTGCAGCGGAAGGCGATGATTGCAAGCTTGTTATAGGGGAAGGATTTGCAGATGATTTTAAAACAAAAAATATTCAAATCGATAAAACAGCTCCTAAGTTTGACGGATACAAAATAGAAAGTATCAGTGATGAAAATCATTCTGATAGCGATTCTTATTATTTGAATGCAGGTGATACTGTAAAAATTGCGGCAGTTTTTGAAGAACCGGTAATGATCAGCGGTGATTCAATGATTGAACTAAGTCATGGAAAATCAGCTTCATACGTGGGTACAAGCAGTGACAGAAAAACACTTTACTATACTTATACCGTAGCCGGCGGTGAAAACAGTGCAAGTTTGTGTATTGCCGAAAATGTTATTCCAAACAATGTTCAGGATATTGCAGGAAATAAATTTGAAACCAAACCGACAGAAGCTACGACCTTGAAACATAACAAAAAAACAATCGTGATTGATACTGATACTCCGGCGTCTCCTACCGTGATACTCACGAAAGCAGGGGGACAAGAGGTTGCTACAGACATTGGCAGCGTTTCCGAACAATTGACAATGGAAATCAAAGGAGAAAACGGTGCAAAAATAGAATATTCACTCAACAGCGGAGCTGACTATGCGAACTATGATTCAGAGAATAAGCCACCTGTTGGTAGTCCGGGAAGTAAAGCAACTTCCTATATAGTGACAAAACAAACAGACAAAGCCGGAAATATGTCTAAACCTTCCGAAAAAATCACAATTACCATAGATTTACAGGATATGGGAATTTCTATGATTACTACAACCAAAGCCAACGGAACATACAAAGCCGGTGACAAGATTCCTGTTACGTTGCTTTTTACAAAGAAAGTTAAGTTCAGCGGATTAGAACTGACTTTAAACAATAGCAAAGTATTAAAATTTGCAGATACCGAGATTTTTGCAATCAGTCATCAGGCTGTTTATACAATCGCTTCCGAAGAGGATACAACCAATGGAGCCTTGAAGGCTACTAAACT
>JAXJQT010000347.1:0-1600 GCA_036311025.1 Spirochaetota bacterium | reverse complement strand
CATACAAACCATACAGTCAAAGTGAACAATGGTTATTTCCACCGAGTTTAGGTGAATTAGTTCCCGAAAATCATTTTGTAAGAATAGTAAGCAAAACAGTAGACGAACTGGAAATCAAAGAAATATTCGCCAAAAACACAAAAGGCGGCGGAGCAAGTAGATACAATCCGGTAATGTTGATGAAAGTTTTAATCTACTGTTACATGACTGGAATCTACTCTTCAAGACAAATAGCAAAACAATGCCGAGAAAATGTAAATGTAATGTGGCTAACGGGATTTCAAAAGCCGGATTTTAGAACAATCAACACATTTCGAAGTGAAAAATTAAAAGATTCGATAGAAGAAATTTTCACATCAACAGTCAAACTTTTGAATAAAAAAGGATATGTAAGCTTAGAAAAATATTTTGTAGACGGCACAAAAATAGAAAGTGCTGCAAATAAATATACTTTTGTTTGGTAACGGCAATTATTATTTTCGTTCATTTAAATAAACAATGGCAAAAAGAAAAAAATATTCAATAAAGAGTATTTCTTTGCAGAAAAACCGAAATATTTATCTTTTATAAAATAAAATTGAAAATCGGCGGATATTGCAATGACGAAAAATGTATAAGTATGATGGTTTTTATCGTACCTAAAATACAACTTGTATGAATGAAAACGGTTGCTTTTGTTGTGTAGTATGTGTAGATGATATGATAAAATCGTCAGGAAGGACAACGAAAATAAAAAACTGAAGTTGCTCATTTAAGATAAACTTCAGTTTTTTTATCAGTAAAAAGTTTTTAGAAAGAAACAAACATATTTTTTCCTTTTTTAACAATACTTTTTACACGAGAGAATTTTTGATATTGAGTTAAAACTTCTGCATTATCACTATTTGTTCTTGAAATTTTTACGAAATTGTTTTCGACAAAATTGACAGTTGTGTATTCATCGATAACACAAGGCGGAATTGAAACGCCGTAAAATGCGATATTGGAAACTTCTCCGGCTGCACACTTATCGACAACCAGTTTTCCTAAATCTTTACCGTTAGGAGCTCCGATGCCTAAGCATGAAATTGTAACTTTATCGTTTTTCTTTTGAGTAGATTTGCAAAGCACACTTATAGCTCCGAATGAATTATATGTTTCCCAACCGTTTGTGTTGATAATTCCTAATACATCACCGTGAGTGGTAAGTTTCGCAATTTTGCTATATTTTGTTCCTACAGGAAAAAAAGGACCGGGAAATACAATCGAAGTAAATTCTTTGTTGTACTCTTGCATTAGGTAATCAATAAATGCGGGAGTTGAAGCGTTTTCATTAACATTGATTTTTGTATAAGTTTCCGTTTCTTTTGTCTTCTTGTTTGTTTTGGAAACAAGAGAAACATTTCCTATGGCTTCATTAGAAATTAAGAGTTCCCATGAGCGTTTTTCATTTTCTGCGTTGATTTTTAAATATTCAGTTGTAGATGAGATATTTGTAATCCATTCTTTTTTAAAACCTATTGAAAATGATGGGATTTGAAATAATCCGCCGGTTCCCGTTATACATACAACGACTTTTTTTGTTTGCGGCAGTTTTGAGATAATATCTTGTGCGTAAGAT
>JAXJQT010000346.1:0-1524 GCA_036311025.1 Spirochaetota bacterium | reverse complement strand
CAATAGCAATTAATAAGAACTGTTTCTATAACCAAACGAGAAGACCAAGTATTGTAGCGGTCTTTTAAGAAATCAAAAAATGTCCTTCCTTCTAATGCTGAATTAAAATAATTTACATCATCGCCGCCTTGTACAAGGCAAAAATGAACCACACAAATAATGAGCGTAAAGAAAAACAATGGAATATAATGCATCCATTCTTCATTTGAAATCTTATTTATTTTATTTGAAAAATATGTGAAAACATCTGTCTTTGCATTTAAAATGTTTTCCCAAAGTTTTATAAGAAAATAAAAAGCCAATATAAAACCATAAAAAGCGATATTGAGACTTATCAACGTGTTATTCCAATGTGCATGATTTAGTCCTCTACTGATTTTTCTTTCAACAAATGAAATAATAAAATTTCTAACCTCCGGAACAAAAACAATAAGAAGGCAAAATGCCGCAATCAAACACAAACATTTCATGATTTTTATCAAGATTCTATTTTTTTCTTCTTTCATATTTTATTTTTCTCCTCTTTTCCCGGCATAGAAAGGTTATTGGTTTATTTCAATGTAGATTTTCACAAAAAAGAAACTGAAGACCTTTCTGTAAAAAAAGAACTTCAGTTTCTTAATTAAATAATAAAAGAAATTATTTTCTGTTTTGCGGAAGTAAAATCGCCAAAATCAAAAGTTCTGTCACCAAAGCCAAAAGCCATTCTGACATATCGCCTTTGATTTGAACGCCGTTATTGAACTTCATTCCCCACACGATTTTTGTCAAAACAATCTGGATTACCCAACAAATTGTAACCGCAAGAGTTCCCATTGACAAAATATTTGCCGGGATGATACCGACACACCACAAAATCAAAAAGATTCCGCAAATCATGTTCACTACTGCAAACACTGTAGGAAGCCAATCAAAATCACCGGGTGCTTTAAACTCGAACATTCCCAAATCGCCTTTAATTATTCCTAACCCGATAATTCCGAGCATAAGGAAAAATATTCCGGTCATTAAGCGAATGATTGAAAAAGAAGATGCTTTAGACATAAAAAGTCCCTCCATAAATTATTGTATAAAGCTTTTTACTGTTTTCCAGCGTTTCTTGTCAACCAAGTAAAAACTTTTGACCAATCGGGAAAAAGGATAGTCGCTCATGCTGTCAGAAAATCCAACGGATTCGGCTTTGTTTATTTCATTTTCCGACATTTTTTCCGAAATGCGTCGAATCTTTTCTTGCCCTTTGCAATTTTGTCCGACAATTTTCCATTTGCCGTCACAGTTTTGTGCTTGTGTCCCAAAAAAATAATCAACTTCAAAATATTCTGCCAAATAGCGAAAGTAAACTTCCGGCGACGCAGTGGCAAATATAACAGTATAACCGGAATCTTTGTATCGTCGCACAGCTTCTTCTGCTCCGTTTTTCAAATCCGGGATAATACGCTCTTTCACAAATTTTTCAGAAAGTTCGGCAATTTCTTCTTCCGTCAAACCATCGGCAAGCGAAAGCCATTTTTCTTTATAACGAGT
>JAXJQT010000345.1:0-3012 GCA_036311025.1 Spirochaetota bacterium | reverse complement strand
GTTAATAACTTTATGAAACAAAGAGCGAAACTTATTCAAGAAGTAGAAAATAATCCGTTTGAAAGAAGATATTCAAGAAAATCTTATAAGAACACGGAAATTGTAGTTTCTAAAGAAAATATCGAAGATACATACAGAAAGTTGGAAAAAGAAGAAGAAAGAGACTTCCTTAACTGCGGTCACTGCGGATACGATACATGTGAAGATATGGCAAAAGCTATCGTATTGGGAATTAATAACGTAGATAACTGTATGTTTACTATCGAAAAACGTTTACGTAGGGAACAAAAAGAAAGAACCGGTTGGTTGACATCATTAAATTCTACTCTTGTCGGAATAAAAGAAGACGTAAACAGAATTAAAGCAATCTTTGCAGAAATAAACAATTCATTCTCATTAACAAGAGATGCGATGGGAAATGTAAAAGTTTCTAATGATGATTTGTTGAAAGTGGCTGAAAACTTTACACCGATTGTTTCTGCTATTACCGATATTTCCGACCAGACTCACCTTTTGTCTGTAAATGCTTCAATCGAGGCTGCTCGTGCCGGTGAAGTCGGTGCCGGATTTGCGATAGTTGCACATGAAGTAGATAAACTTTCAGAACAGACAGCGTCTGAGGTAGAAAAAGTTACTCCGATGGTAAGTGACTTGATTGAGCGAATCAATCAGATTAATGAGAAAGGAAATATAGTAATAGAAGATTTGAATAATGTAAGTGAGGTTTACAGTAACTTCTACGAGATTATGGAGACTATTTCTTCTAATATTGATAAACTTTCTGAATTGTCTGGAGGCAATAGTTGAAAGAGGATTTCAAAATCCTCGGAGTTTCGGCAAATCTGCATGATGCGGAATTAGAAGGTGCTTGCGGAAAATGTTGTGCGGAATGTGGGCTTTTTTATCGAAAGTTAGATGATAATCCTGAATTAAAAAAAAATGTCTCACAGCAACTGGGGATAAATGTGGCACAAAATGAATTAAGATGTGAGGGGTGTACTTCACTAAAGCGTTTTGTGCATATAAGTGAATGTCCGATTTGTTTTTGCAGTAAAGACCGCGGAGTAAACTATTGTCGGGAATGCGGTGAAAATGAAACGTGCACGATGAGAATTGAAATCAGTAATGCTATGAATTTTTAAGAATATAAACGGTAATTATACGAAAGTTAATTACCGTTTTTTTTATTAATTTGGTTGATTTTGTTGCTTTTTAAGAGTAGTCTACCAACAATTTTTAATTTAAAAGAGTGTTAATTATGGCAAAGATTTTTATTGACGGCAGTGAAGGAACTACCGGGTTGAGAATATTCGAACGTTTTCAGAATCGTACAGATATTGAGCTTTTAAAAATTCCGACAGAACAAAGAAAAGACGCGGATGTTCGAAAGAAATTTATTAATGAATCAGACATTACTTTTTTGTGTTTACCGGATGCGGCGGCGATTGAAGCTGTTTCATTAGTAGAAAATCCAAATGTTCGTATTATAGACGCTTCTACGGCACACAGAACTTTACCAGACTGGTCTTATGGTTTTCCGGAATTGTCACCGGGACATCGTGAAGCTATTGCAACAGGTAAAAGAATCGCAGTTCCGGGATGTTATGCCAGCGGGTTTATGGCGATTGTTTATCCGTTGGTAAAACTCGGAATTGCATCGGCAGACTATATGTTTGCTTGTAATGCAGTTTCCGGATATTCCGGAGCAGGGAAAAAAGCCATTGCACAATACGAAGATGCGGGCAGAGAAAAAGCTTTTGATGCACCGAGATTGTATGCAATGGGACAAATGCACAAACATTTAAAAGAAATGCAAGCCATACCGGGTTTAAAAGCAATGCCGAATTTTCAGCCGTTTGTGTGTGATTATTATTGCGGAATGATAGTAAATATTCCGTTGCAAGTCAGTCTTTTGAAAAAGAAAGTGACTGCAGAAAATGTCAAAGAACTGTTAAGCGAGTATTATAAAGATACAAAAATGGTCAAGGTAATGCCGTTTGTTCAAACCGGAACAGATGACGGATTTTTGCCGGCAAATAAATTGGCTGGTTTTGATTTTATGGAAATCTATGTTGCCGGAAATGATGAACGAATCAGTATTTCTGCTTGTTTTGATAATCTTGGCAAAGGTGCTTCCGGAGCTGCTGTTCAATGTATGAACATAATGCTCGGATGTGAAGAAACTTTTGGGCTGTCAGTGTAGGTAAAATGAGTTTTAAGTATTCTCAAAAAAGTTAGGGCAATTTTGGAAATATTTTATTTCTGTTCTACAATTTTCGGAGAACCGGAATAAAGTTGAGTCAATGGGGATATACGAAACGCCCTTTGACCAACTGTATTTATTGTGCATTGCGATAAAAAAATAGGAGCGAATCATGAAATTGATTGATTTTCATACACACACTTTTTTTTCTGACGGAGAACTCTCGCCGGCAGAACACATACGCCGTGCGGCTGTTGCCGGTTACCATGCCATCGGGCTAACTGACCACGTAGATTATTCAAACTACGAGCATGTTTTTGAATCGGTAAAAAAAATGACTGATATGGTTCCAAAAAGCGGTTGGGATATAATTGCAGTTCCCGGTGTGGAGTTTACTCATGTGCCGGCGGCGTTAATCGGCGATTTGACTCAAAAAGCTCGTGATTTCGGTATAAAATTAATTATTGTACACGGCGAGACTATAGCCGAACCGGTAGAAAAAGGGACTAACCGTGCTGCAATAGAAGCCGGTGTGACTATACTTGCACATCCGGGATTGATAACCGAAGAAGACGCACGTCTGGCAGCCGAAAAAGGCGTATATTTAGAAATTACTTCGAAAAAAGGTCACAGTTTGACTAATGGGCATGTTTATAAAATGGCAAAAAAAGTCGGTGCAAAGATGGTGATGGATTCAGATTCTCATTCTGACAGCGATTTTTTGTCACCGGAATACGCTAGGGCTGTTCTTGCCGGTTGCGGAATGAATGAAGAAGATATAGAAGAAGTATTTGCTAATAACTGTAAGC
>JAXJQT010000344.1:0-1863 GCA_036311025.1 Spirochaetota bacterium | reverse complement strand
TTCGCGTAGTTTTCGCTCATCCTGTCCTGCCCCTTTCTGATGGTCGTTTTATTCATTATAACCGGAAGAGGAAGATGGAGCAATAGATCAAAAGGCATACAGAAAAAATACTGCAATACAGCCCGACAGAAGGTAATGACGATGATGTTGTAAAATTCATTACTTTAACATTTGTATTAATAAATTCATTTTCGTCACTGTTTAAAAGCAAAGATTGTAATATTTCTTTTGATTGCGGGAAAGGAAAAACTCCGTCAATATTACAAGCGACCTTGTCAATATTCAAAATTTCATCATCAGCATAAATAGGTTTTATTTCCAATGAAAGAGTAGATTGAATTTCTTTATCTTGAACATTAAAAGTTGCAGTTTCTGTTTTTATTATAGATTTTGACGGAATCGATTTAGGTATAACAGCCGGCTTTCCGGCACGAGTTTTTATACGATATGAATGATTTAATCTATCTCTAAAAATCTCAAGATGTAATTCACCCATTCCGCCAAGTATAATTTCACCACTGTCAGAATCTTCAAAAAAGAGTAGAGTAGAATCTTCTTGTAACAAAAACTTTCCGACTGAAAGCATTTTTTCTCTGTCTTCCGGATTTTCAGGTTCTATTCGCAAAAAAATTATAGGGTACGTAGTAAATTCTGCAAACTTTTCAGCATTAATTGCTTCGTTATAATCTACGTAAAGAGCCGAACTTGCTTTCGATTCAATTTCTTCTTGAATAATGGCAATCTCTCCCTCTTTTATTTCACTCATTTCTTCCAAAAAGCCTCCAAACGGAGTATAAATCTTTTTTATCTGTATATTTTCACCGGATTGTGCACTATACAAATTTGTTCCGATACGTAATGTCAAATCCTTATTAACTTTTACAAGTCTTAATCTACCTAACTCTTGATGAGCCATATATTTAAAACAAAAAACATCTGGCATTTTTTCTATATCATAAGAATCTTTAGGTGACGGAAAATAATTTTTTATCCCGTCTGCCAACAGCGATACACCTGCATTTTTTTTACTAGAACCGGCAAAAAGCGGAGTAATTTTTTGCTCAATGGTAAGCTTACGAATTGTTGAAATTATTTTTTGTTTATCAAAATTTTCATTTAGCACACATTCAAGAAACTCTTCATCATGCCCTGTTAACGTATCAATCATAAGCGTATGATAAAATTCATACATTTCTCGCAAATCATCAGGAATATCCACACAAATTTGATTTTGATTTTCCTGAATAAAAAGTTTTTCAGACAATATATCAACAACACCGACAAATTTATCTTCCTTATAATAAGGAAAAGTCAACGGCAAGACCGGATAATGTTCTTGAATTTCATAAAAAACTCGTTCAAAATCTGCAGATTCTTTATCCAATTTATTTATATAAAAAATCAACGGCTTATTTTTCATCGATTTTGCACGCAATAAGTTTTCTGTTTGAGCTTGAATTCCAGATTGTCCGCACAAAATGACAACTGCAGCATCCAAAACTTGCAGGCATGTTTCTACTTCGTTCATAAAGTCTATATGCCCCGGCGTATCAATTATATGAAAAGTCGTTTCTTTCCATTGACATTTCGCAACAGCAGATTGAATCGTTATTCCACGCTCTTTCTCTTCGTACAAATAATCTGTAACAGTAGTTCCATCGTCAACTTCCCCAAGATAACGACATGCACCGCACAAATACAACAATCTTTCAGTTGTCGTTGTTTTTCCTGCATCAATATGAGCTATAATTCCAAAATTTCGAATATTTATCATAATGCTTATATACAAAATCACTTTCGTTATGTAAAGCTTACAGGAAAAACATCTTTTTATAGTAGATTAATTGTGCTACTTTATAAACA
>JAXJQT010000343.1:0-4430 GCA_036311025.1 Spirochaetota bacterium | reverse complement strand
ATTAAAGAATCGACATCTGAACAAATCGAAGTAGTGACAGCCGGGCGACATGACCCGTGTGTGTTGCCTCGTGCAGTGCCTGTAGTAGAAGCAATGACGGCGTTGGTTTTGTGTGATTTGTGCCTTATTTCATTAAAAGACAATATTTTCAAAGACTAAAAAAAGGAATGTTTATGCCTGCAATTATTTTGATTGGATACAGAGGAGTCGGAAAATCGACAATCGCTTCTGAAATCGTTCACAAACTTTCATTAAAACAAGATGCATGTAAAATCAGTTTAGATGAAGAATTGGCTAAAAAAATCGGTAATTTGCAAGCTTTTGTAAAAGCTAACGGCTGGGATGCATTTCGTGACGAAGAAACGAAATTATTGAAAGAGTTCGTATTGCCTGAAAAGTTATGTGTAATAGATTGCGGCGGCGGAATCGTGGAAAAGAAAGAGAATGTTTTGCTTCTAAAAAAATTAGGTCAAGTTTTTTATATAAAAGCAAGCGTGCAGACAATTCAAGACCGTTTACAAACTACTCATGCTCGACTTTCCCTTTCCGGCGAGCAAAGTTTTTTTGACGAGATAAAAAACGTATTAGAACGCCGAGAGCCTTTGTATTTACAGGCTGCCGATGTAGTGATAGAAAGCGACTCTATGTCGATTGCAGAATGTGCACAGCAGATAATAGCAATGTATTCTTAATTCCGTACTTTATGCCGTTTCAAAGATATTCCGGCGTACAAATCGGTGTCAAAGTGTTTTTGTAATTCAATTTTTTTTTAATACATTTATCTCTGAGTTTCTTTTTGTAAATTTATTTATACTTTCCTCAAATCTTGTATCAACCTTGACAATGATAAGTTTATTGTATACTCTTTTAGGTTTTATTATTTGCCAACAAAGGCAAATAAATGTAAACAAGGTAAAGGGGGAATGTCATGACTGTTACAAAAAATGTATCAAATTATAATGATGTTCTTCTTGTAAGTCAGAGCAGTCTCGGAATTCGGAGCGTTTTCTCGCTTCATTCTGTGGCGGTTCTTTTTTATGTCTTATTGGTACTTCGACAGGCTGAATTTATTTCAGCATCCGGATTTCGAAACAAGTTCGCAGTGACGGGATGGGATGTAAAAGGGACAAAGTTTTTAGGTAAGGAAAGTTAAGATACAAAACAAATTAAAGGAGAGGAAAATATGAAAAGAAATCTTTTAGTTTTATTTGGTTTAATGTTCGCAATCTTTGCGTGTACGAATGAATGCATGAATGAATTTTTGAATGAATGTCTGAATGTTAATACTGCAGAAAAGAATAACAGCGGAAATAATCAAACCGACATCGATAATCCGGTGAAAAGTTTTACTACGTTGCAACAAGTGGTAAATGATACAAATACCGGTGAAGAAATTGATTTGTCAGAGTATAAAGATTTGACGGATTACAGTGCGACGGTAAATAAGACATTGACGATAAAAAACGGAAGTCTTAATAATGCAAAGTTGCAGATTACAGCCGAGAATGTGAAGCTGGAAAAAATAGAAAAAGTGTCAGTATCGACGTCCTCACGACTTACCATAACAAACAGTAAATTAAGCGATTTATTAATCGGCACAAGCGGCGAAACATCACGAAGCACTCCGTCATCATCGGAAATGACTTTGGCAATGGTAACCGTAACTGACAGTGAAATTGAAAATGTAGAATTAAACGGTTTTAACTCCCAGTTAAATATTACCGACACAGTCACACAAATCGATGACATTCTAATTTCTACAAAAGCAAAAGTTATCTTGGAAGCCGGAAGCTATGACGGAATGAAAGATCCTACTGTCATAAACGGCGGCGAAGTTGCCAGAGTAGACATGACTAAAAAAACGGAACTTTCTGTTCTTTCTATTTATTCAAGTCCGCAAAAATTGGAATATAACATCGGCGATGAAATCGACCTTGCCGGCTTGATTGTAATGGGAACGTATTTTACCGATGTGGAAATATTTAAAAGCGGCGGCTGGAAAGGCGAATCCTCAGACACGATAACTAAATGGGAAGATGAAAAAGATTATACCGTAAGTTACGATTTTAATATTCCCGGCGTAAGCATTGTAACTGTCACAAGTACAAAATATCCGGAAATAAAATGCAACTTTCATGTTTTCGTGAAAGAATTGCAAAACAGCGAAACATCGCAACCGGAAAAAGAAGAAATTGAAATTGAGGATATCAGAGTAATAACATTCGGAACTCCTAAAACTTTATACAAAGTAGGTGAAAAGTTAGATTTGAGTTGCTACCAAGTAGTGGGAACTTACAACGGTTTTGAAATAAATCTGCCGTTTACAAGTGAACCTGCCAACGGTACACCATTGACTGAGGAAAATACACAAATAACATTCTCTTATAACGGCGAAATTGTAGATACACAAACAATCACCGTTACAAAATTATATTATACCGTAACATTCAAAGACGGTGAAAAGACTTTGTATACATTGGAAGTAGCTGACGGTGAACTTTTAAAATTGCCTGTAGTCGATGAGCGAACCGGCTATACATTTGACGGCTGGTACAAAAACGACGGAACAAAGATTGAAGCCGACTATAAAGTAACCGAAAAATTAACGCTTACGGCAAGCTGGAATAATGCAAATACAACTTACAAAGTGGAGCATTATCAACAAAATATTGCAGATAATGAATATACTCTTTTTGAAACAGAAAATAAAACAGGTAAAACCGACGAAAATACATCCGCAACAGCGAAAGACTACGCCGGATTTACAGCAAAAACAATAGAATATGCAAAAATAGTAGCTGACGGAAGTACGGTAGTAGGAATCTATTATGACAGAAAAAAAATTACGCTGACATTGAACCTTGACGGCGGAAACGGAGACGAAAGTATTACTGGTAAATACGGTGCAGACGTGACAACTCCGGCAGATCCTACAAAAACAGGATATACATTCGCCGGCTGGAATCTAGAATTACCTGCTGCATTCCCGGCAGAAAATGCGACATATACAGCAAAATGGAATGCCAATACTTACACTGTAAAATTTGATTCCAACGGCGGAAGCGGAGAAATGACAGAGCAAGCTTTTACTTATGATGTGGAGCAAGCTCTGACAGCAAACACATTCACACGTGAGGGCTATACTTTCGCCGGCTGGAATACACAACCTGACGGGAAAGGAACAAGTTATGCAGATAAGAAAAATGTGAAAAACTTGACAGCGGAAGATAAAGCGACCGTGACACTTTATGCAGTGTGGGAAAAGACTCCTACATATAGCGGCGGAATCGAAATTGAAGGTAATAAAAATGTGACGTTTTTGCTTAATAATGAAAAAGCGTCAACCGGACTAATAACATTTTCCGTAAAATCCGGTGATACCTTCTTAACGGACACTACTCTTACAATTACGGTTTACAATCATGGATATGTTGTATCGTCTACGTCATCATTAGAATCGAATGAAGATGGAGTATTTACTTTTGATATTTCATCTTTTCCAAAAGATGAAACATATCAATTTGTCGTAAGTTGCAATTACGAAAGCATTACTTACACTGATACATTTACAGTAAAACTAAGTCAGTAACGGAGGAAATATTATGATGATGAAAAAATACGGATTAATAACAAAAGTATTATTGATATCAATGTTTGCGATTTTGCTTAACGGTTGCGAAAATTCATTAACTTCCGAGTTTTCTTCCAAAGCGAACGAAGCAAAGTTTTATACAATAACCGGTAATATAGATGTAGACGCAATTTCAGCAGAAAATAGTAGCCGAACAGGTCTGCCGACTATTCCGAGTATTGATGACAACAGTATCAATTTTTCTGTTTCTGCAACAAAGGGCGATGAAACTATAGACGGTAAAGTCGATGGAAACCAATATTCCATAACCTTACCAAAAGGTTCATGGACTATTACAGTAATAGGTAAAAAAGATAATAATGTAGAGGTTTTAAGAGGAGATATAACTGTAAATCCGGAAGAGCCTACAACACAGCAAACAATTACCTTGAAAACAATAAATGCTGGAACAGGAACAGGGAGTCTATCTTTAACTATTAAGGATGCAACTCTTTCTTGTGGCGGAGTAAAAGCTGCTTTATATAATAATTCCTTTGGAATTGGAAACGAAGAACATCTGACATTTACTACTACTAATAATAGCACTAAGTGGGATGTTAAGGATTTAAATGCCGGGACTTACGAAATCAAGCTAGATTTTTATCAAAAAATGAATTCTTCTGCAGACGGAACATATTCTTGGGAAAATCTTTTGTATTCTCATCACGATACAGTGAACATTTTTGCCAACTTGGTTACGAATACATGGACGGGAAGCGGCTACAGCGAAGATAAAACTACATTTACACTAACCCAGGCGATGATTGATAACTTTGCTATGTCAACATTTTATGTAAGT
>JAXJQT010000342.1:0-4311 GCA_036311025.1 Spirochaetota bacterium | reverse complement strand
TGTCCGTATTACCGAGGTAAAGTCCATTATCATATTCATTGTATGATAATTTATCGCAACCATCGAACACTGCCATCCCCATATCTTTTATACCGTTCCCAAATGAAACACTTTCCAAATTATCACATTTGCAAAATGCCCACCAACCGATAGAAGTCACGCTGTCAGGAATTGTCACACTTTTTAAATATGTATAACCATAAAACACCTCTGAATTAATAGATGTTACTCCGTCCGGGATAACGAGGTCTGTAACCAATTCGCCGTTTAAATATAATTTTCCCCCATTAAAAAGTGGACTTCCGCAATAGTCTACACTACCGCCGATATCTATATTACACCAAGCTGCTAAATCTGAAATATATACATTTAAGTTCTCGTTATATATTCCGCCAAATGCCTCCTGCCCCATGAAAGTCATACTTTTAGGAATTGTTACGCTATCTCTTACACTGTTAAGTGCATATAGCCCGATAGATGTAACGCCTTCCGGAATTACAATACTTGTCAACTTACAGCCTGAAAATGCAGAATCCGGAATTTCAGTCAATCCTGTTGTTCCCCCCAAATCAAGAGCAATTTCTACTGCAGAATTTCCAATCATTGCTGTTTTTACATTTGCAAGTATTGAGCTGTCCATTGTTCCGGTAACTACAAGTTCGTATGCTCCGGCAGAAAGTTCTGCGATAGTATCAACTAATTCACTTGCTTTTACTTCTTGAGTAACAACATTATCGTAATCAGCACCTTTCGGCGTTATTTTGACATAAGCTTCATTCTCGCTGGTTACTCTCAAATTAATAGTATATTCATTTCCTACAGTCAAAAGACTGTCGGCAAAAGTAATATAGTTAGCGTACTCTTGTAATTTAAATTCTGTATTTAATGCAGTCACATAAGCAGCACCGATTGCTAAATCCCAAGTACCACTTGTGAATTTAAACTCATCATCGCCGGCAGCAGTGAAAGTAAATGTATTACTTGTCAATTCAGTATGAGCCCAGTCTGTCATAGTACCTACGATATATTTCAAATCGTAGTATGTAAGAACTTTAGGTGCAGCATTCACCGGATCAGTCGGGAATGAAGTCGCTAAAGTCATTTTCATAACATCTGCCGACCAAGCTGTAAAAACGTAATTGTCTGAATCAAATTGCTTTTGTCCCAATGCGATAACGTAAGGTTTGTAACCGGTAAGGTCAACAATATCATATTCTGTCATATGAGCTTGATTATTACCCACCCAGTGAGCCCACAATTGAGTTTGAGCGATTTTAGACATATCAACAAACAACTCAAAAGTATTTTCAGTAACTGTCACTGCTACACCGTCATAATATTTGAATTCATTATCTACTGTATTACTTCCATAAACTGCATAATCACCTGCTCGACTTGTATCGGCAATTTTCATATTGCCATACCCCGAAATTTGATATTCCGGTTCTCCAACTGTAGCTTGGTAAAAATCCTCAGCAGCTTTACAAGCCTCTACTTGCTCGTCAGTCAATAAAACTACTGAAAATGCAGGAGAAGTCGTACTTCCGCCCCATGCACCTGAAATTTCGTCAAGGTTCAATTTATAGCTGTAAATCTTTGAAAAACTAATATCATTTGTCCATTGTGCATAAAGAGTTGTATCTTTGGAAAGTGTGATTCCACTTCCATTATCATAAGACTCTCCAGTTCCGTCTGGTTTTGTGTTCCAATGACTGAAGAAATAACCTTGCTGTGCAGTAAAAGTATTATTTTTTAAATGAGAAGATTTATTTTCAGGAATTACCTGATTTTCCATTGTACCGCTTCCGCCGTTGGCATTGAATGTAATCGTAACAGGCTCGTACCATTGTGCATAAAGAGTAGTATCTTCTGAAAAACTTACATAAGTTCTGTCATAATAGTATGATACTCCGCTTCCGTCAGCTTTTGTGTTCCAATGTGAAAATAAAGAATGACTTATCGGTCGTATAATTATACTGACACTTGGGCGTATAACCAATGTTTCCGGAGTCGTTTCATCTCTACCGTTTGCATCAAATCTGATTACAATTTCTTTTTCTTTTTCCCATTTAGCGTAGAGTGTCACGTCTGCTTTCTTTTCGCCGGCATTCCATCCAGTTATAGGTTTTCCGGAAAAATCAGCTGTTTCATACCAGCCGACAAATGTATAACCATATCGACTCGCAGCTGACAATACAACATCATAATCATCATCAAAAGATGTCATATTGTAATTAGCCGTAGAGTCATCCAAGCCTTCATAAAAGATTTTGTATTTACATTCTCCCACTGATACTTGGAATGCGTCCATGTAATCTTCTGTACAAAAACGATCTTCAAAAACACTATAGCCCCATTCAAAACAATCAGCGTAGACTGCAGCTATATCAAGAGTCAATGTAGTTTTATTTTTCAGAGAACCAAAAGAAGGATTATAAACCAAATTGTTTTCTGCATTAGAATAATCCGTACTTCCACTGAATGCAGTTTGCCACCATGTAGCTGCACTCATTGGCATATCTTTGCTTGTCATCGGTACGAATTGACACCATAAACTTAGTACAATATTCATTTTTTCAAAGTAGAATTCTGCAGTTCCGTTTATTACATCAACAATATAAGCATCTTTATCTGCCATGATGTTTTCAAGTTTAAAGTTATTAAGTGTTCCCCAGATAGAAAGGGCTTTTACTTCTGTCGGCAAATTAGTTACTTTGATTGTAATATCATGAATATAAACGTTTTTTACCCATCCTGCATAAAGTTGAATATCTTTTTCTGCACTCTCGTAAAAAACATATGTTGCAGGGGAACTGTAAGCTTCGTCATAAAACCATCCGGTAAATGTGTAATCTTCTCGTACCGGGTCTGACGGACGACTCGGTTTTTCTCCGGCAGTTACTTTTTGTGTATACAATGGTTTGCTGTTATCAATTCCGTCATAAAATTCTACAGTAAATGAATTTTCTACTATGATTGGGAAGTCTGCTACTTTTTCATCGTTGTAATATAAAGTTACTGTCGTTTCTCCTACAGTTGTCAAAGTAGTTCCGTTTGCCGGTTCACTTGTATATGCCAGATTTATTTCTAAGTCGTTGTAAGTTCCCACAACTTGAATCCAGCTTAAATCCAGTTTTTCACCGACTCTGTACAATGTCTTAGGTGTTCCCAATGATTTTGGAGTTATATCGGTAATTTCAGGCTCTTTTATTTCTGTATTTTGTGGGTCTTTTACATATACATAGAAGTTACATTTTACTTTAGTATCAATGTTGCTTGTAATAGTTACAATCTTTACGCCTGCAGTGCTGAAGTCTTCACATGTTACAGTGTAATCTTTTTCATTTTCCCATTTTGTTACAGAGTCTACAGCTTCACCTTTCCAGCCGCCGCTTTTAAATACTTCTATCGACGCCGTATATGTTCCCATTACTACCAATCCGGTAACGTCAAACTTTTCACCGATTTGGTATTCTGCTTTTTTAGGATTAGAATAAATTGACAATACAGAAAGTTCTTTTTCCTTAGTCATATCGATTCTGGTAAGTTCACCGTCGTCGGTTACAGTAGGATCTTTCATTCCCTCATAGCTTCCGGCTTCCAAAACAATCTTAGCTTTTGTAGAAGTGACAATATCGTTAATTTTAGTTTTTACGTCAGTAATATTCAACTGTGAATTAAAACCGTTTAACTCTACATTTTCGATTTCGCTGGCTGTTACCGATACCATTGCCAGTGACATTTCAACGGCAGATATTGTACTTCTTGATGTTTCTGTAGTTGCTCCGACAGACAAGACATTCAACTTACTGTTATTAACACTAAGTTTTGAAGACGTAGCAACTGACACATCTTCAAGATTTTCAAGCTTTACGTTTTCTGCGGTAACGGTCAATGTCGCATTATTTAAGTTTCCGTTTTTGATTGTCAATGCTTTGTTTACCGTTGCATTGTAACCACTTAAATCCTTATGGGCAGACAAGTCGATTTCATCTCCGAAAGCGGCATTGTCTATTAAGTTTTGCAATGTCACTACTTCCGGATTTTCAGTATTTCCGCCAGTATTCTCATTACCGCCACTGGTGTTACCTCCTCCGTTTCCATTGCCGGTGTCGTCACCACCCGTATTACCACCTTGGCTGGTGTTGTTACTGTTCGAATTACCGCTGTCGATGTCTTCGCTGACAGGTTGACAGCTGAACATCATTGCCAAAAGCATTAAGATTATACTTATGCTTTTCATCAAATAATTCTTTCTCATGTTTTTGCTCCTCTTAATTTTATTTATTTTAACTCTCCGTACGGAAAGTT
>JAXJQT010000341.1:0-4101 GCA_036311025.1 Spirochaetota bacterium | reverse complement strand
GATTGCCTTTAAAAGCCCTTCTTTGTTTCCGAAATAATAATACAAAGTCGGTTTTGTAACTTCGGAGATTTGAGTAATTTCTTGTATTCCCGTACCGTCGTATCCTTTGTTTGCAAACAATTCCAAGGCACATTGCATAATTTTTTCTTTGTTATCCATACCGGCGACAATACATCAGTTTACAAAATAATTCAATACAACAAAAATAAAACCGGAAAAATACACTTATGTACCTTTCCGGCTTACTTTACTCAATTCAAACAACGAAAACGCTCATATAAAATAATAGCCGCACTCACGGACACGTTAAGGGAATCAAGCTTTTCGTTCGTAGGAATAGAAATAATTTCATCGCAATTATCACGCACGAGCCGACGCATTCCTTTTTCCTCGCCGCCCATAACTATCACAGTCTTGGCTGCAAAGTTTTTTCCGTCAAGAGTCTTTCCGTTCATGTCGGCTCCGTAAACCCAATAGCCGTTTTCTTTTAACTTTTCGAGAGTACGTGATACATTCGTAATGTATACGATTTTCAATTGAGTCGCAGCACCGGCAGAACGTTTTATCACGACTTCATTTACGCTGGCACTGTTGTTTTTAGGCAAAACAACATACTTTACATTAAACAGCAACGCACTTCTGAGTATCGCACCGAGATTTCCCACATCTTTTACTCCGTCGAGTAACAAAACAGTGTCGGTATTTTCAATATCTTTTAACTCATTATAAAAATCTTCTTCACTGCAAATAAAAGAATAAGTCGTGTTTGATTCCAATACAATTCCTTGATGTTCCCACTCGCCGAATCTCTTTTGAAACTCTTCACGTCCCAAAAAAATCACGTCTAATTCACTTGCACGAGCCTTTGTTTCAAGCTCTTTTAATTTCGGAGAAAGTTTCCCCCCGCAAAAATAGACACTTCCGGACGAAACAACTTTTAATTGCTCTCTTACCGGATTTATTCCGTATGTTATGCTCATTTTATACCTCTTCTATCTCGGTAGTATTTTCAGTTTCCGCTTGCGTTACCGTATTTGCAATATCGGAGTTTATCTTAGTAAAAACGCTTGTTATTTCTCTTGTAAACTGCATTGTTTTCGCTTCAAAAATCGCTTCGTCCAATTCATCAGCCGTTTTAATTCTGATTATGGGAGATGTAGAAAACAGATTCTCAAAGTCCGCTTTTTTCAAATACTCGACATGCTCGGAAAGGGCTCCTTTTGCCTCTTTAGGAACGACTATTGAATCGTCACTGCGAATTTCTATCGGTAAATATTGAATTTTACGCATTCCGTCATGTTGAGTCGCCGATACGATAAGAATCGAACCGTTGACTGTCAAAGCTATAAAAGGACGCACGGAATCTTTGGAATAAAACTTTTCTTCATAACAAAAGTCGTATTTATCCGTAATTTCATCGAATGCAATATATTTATCTTGCCAATATTTAAGCATCACATCAAAAGGCACATTATTTTTTTTAGCTAAATGCTCAATATTTTTCTTGTATACAGTTGATATTTGTTCAAGAGACATTTTTTCAATTACTCCTTATTTTATCCTACAGATTTTTGCATTTATACAAAATATTTTTAAATATGAAAATAAAACAAAAAAATAAGTAGAAAAGCATTGATAAAACCAGTTTTTTTTCCTAGTAATACGAATATTTTTGGAGGGACAATTTTGAACAGATTAATTCTCGGAGTTTTAATTTTCATATCCGTTATAAGCTGCGGAAAAAAAGAAAATAAAGTTATTACACAAAACGAAGACACTCAAAAAACCACGCAAGTTACAAATACTGCTGCAAAACAAGATTCAAAACAAAATGATATTTATTACACTAAGAATTTAATGAATCTCGGATACATTAACCGTGATGATGTCGGTAAAAAATGGCAACAACTGCCGAAAGGAACTTATCACAGACTCGGAATCGGTGCAAAAGTCGTATGTGAGCAAGTCGAATATGACGGTGAAAAGGAAATCTTCCTTGTAGAAATGGAAAATTCCAAAAAAGTGTGGATGGATTTTGATGATTTATCAAAAGGTGTCATTGTCATCAACAAACCTAATATCATTACTTATGAGATTCCCGATACAGACTGGATGACCAAGCAAAATGTTCATCAAGGCGACCTGGGATATATAATCACAAGTTACAAAGATTGGCTTTTTGTTGATTTCAGAGGTTATCGAGCATACGAAGAAAATGAAGAAAAAGTTTGGATTGGCAGAAAATGGATAAAAAATACCGGTTATATTATGAATCCGGATTTAGCCGGACAAGCAATGTATCTTTATTTTGCATACTACCAGATAATGAAAGACCGTATTGACGATGCTGTTACCAATCTTAACTATGCAAAAAAAATCACATCTGACTTCCCTTTCATGAATCGTTTGCTGGACTCTATGCTCAACGAAATAGCACCGACAACGCAAAATGCGGAAGAATCTTCTGCTGCCGAAGAAAATGAAAATGTCACAGAATAAAAAAATTACTGTAATGGGGATTTTAAATGTCACGCCGGACTCTTTCAGCGACGGCGGACGTTTTAATTCCTTTGACGGAGCCTTATTTCATACAGAGCAAATGATAACCGACGGTGCCGATGTTATCGATGTCGGCGGAGAAACAACAAAACCGGGCAGTCAAAGACTTTCATTGCAAGAGGAACTTGAACGAGTAATACCAATTGTCGAGGCAATAAAAAAACGTTTTGATGTGCAGATTTCCGTCGATACATACAAGTCCGACGTAGCGGAACAAGCCATTAGAAGCGGTGCAGATATTATAAATGATATAAGCGGCTTTACAATGGACGAAAAAATGCCGGAGATTGCATTGAAATATCAACCGACTTGTATTCTCATGCATATGCAAGGTACGCCGCTTACAATGCAGGATAATCCTACATATACCGATGTCTGCGAAGAAGTCTTTACTTCATTACTCAATCGAGCAAAACACTTCACGCAAATAGGAATAAAAAAAATCGTTTTAGACCCGGGATTCGGTTTCGGTAAAACAACAGACGACAATTATAAACTTTTAGCCGGACTTTCTACACTTGCTGCCGGCGGTTATCCGGTAATGGCGGCTGCATCACGGAAATCTATGATTGCCAATGTATTGCCTACAGATGTGAATGTTCCGCCGGCACAAAGACTTCCAGGTACACTTGCCGTGCATACCATTGCAATATTAAACGGAGCTTCATGGATACGCGTACATGACGTAAAAGAAGCAGTCCAAACCATACCGGTCATTCAAAAATACTTGGATATAAAAAAAAATAAAAAAAAGTATTGACGTAAAAGTCGTTTTATTATATAACGCCCATGGGTCTTTAGCTCAGTTGGTTAGAGCAGCGGACTCATAACCCGCTGGTCGTCAGTTCAAGTCTGACAGGACCCAATACAAGGCTACTTTTTTAAGTAGCCTTTTTTTATTTTTACACAGTTTTATTGCAAGGAATTAAATTATGGATTTTTTTAGTAAGATAAAGTTTAACGAACACGGACTTGTTCCCGTGATTGCACAAGATTTTGAAACAAACGAAGTTTTAATGATGGCTTGGGCAAATCTCGAAGCTTTAGAAAACACAATTAAAACAAATAAAGCAACTTACTTCAGTCGTTCACGTCAAAAACTTTGGTGCAAAGGCGAAGAATCGGGAAATTATCAAGAAATAAAAGAAATTCGCGTCGACTGCGATATGGATACAGTTTTGTACATGGTAGAACAAAAAGGAAACAAAGCTGCTTGTCATACCGGTCACAGAAGTTGTTTTTATCGTTCACTCATTGATAATGACTGGAAAGAAAATGATACACCGCTGATGTTTGACCCAAAACAAATTTATCAAAATAAATAATGATTCTTTTTGACAAATAGACTTTTGTTCTATAAACTCTGCGACGTTTATTTAAAACTTTTTTCAGGAGGAAAGGATAATGAAATTCTTAGATAAGACTAAAGAGCGATTTGCTAAAATTAATTCTGTTTTGTGTATGGGATTAGACCCGGTATGGGATAATTTACCGCAAGAAGTAAAAAGTGACGATGTGGAAAAAACACTGACATCTTTTTTC
>JAXJQT010000340.1:0-2181 GCA_036311025.1 Spirochaetota bacterium | reverse complement strand
ATGCTTTCAGTCGGATAATCGTCTTTGCCGTTATAAAAAACGTAGAATTCCGGAATCGGCAACTTCACAAGCTTACGCCCGAACTTTTCGTCTTTTGTAGTTATCTTTTCGTAAATCCTTGCGATATATTCCAGAAAACGAAACGGCATATTCCTATTGATAGTCGACTGATGTTCTATCAGAATGACGATTTTCCCGTCAATGAACATTGCAATGTCGTTGTAATACTTCATGTAAAGTACGCGTTCCAGCATTACCGGCTGAACGTCCGTTGTCTTTGTGTCGAGATTCGTACCGTGCAATGCGTTGTACAATGATATGAAATTCTCTTTCGCAGTAATGTCGTGTGCGAATAAATCTACAAAAACCGAATCTTTGTAGTTACGATTTGTTTTCTCTTGTGTCATAAACTTTCCTGCAAATATAAAATTAGGAAGCATTGCCTACCAAGTAAGAACAATATTTCCATTATATATAAACAAGTTTTTTTTCAAAAAATTGCACGTTTCAGAAAAAAAGTTGAAGTTTTTTTGTGAAACACCATTTAAACGGCGTTTGAGACCGAACAATTCGACGGTGTTTTACTTTGAAAATGAGAGAAAATCGAAGCAAAAAAGAAGAATATTGAAGTCAAAAAAAAAGTATCAGTCACTCTGAATTTATTTCTGTGACTCGGTAAACATAAAAAAACCGGCGGATTTTCACCCCCGGACTTTTTTTTACTATACGTCTCTTAATTACAAATCCTCTCCGGTTATAAGAAACTCCGGAATGTACGCACAGTCATGGTCTATAGGAAAGTTTTTGTCATAAGCTATCGCACAAATCGCCGTAAGAGGTAACGAAATAAAACCGTTTGAATCCATACAAACCGGATCTCCGCCTGCACGTAAGATTCGCTTTTGTGACCAGAAAGCTCTGTGATCTTTTAATGATTTTTCCAGTGCATCGTTAAAAGCATCCACATCGTTTTCTAAAATACTTTTTAATGCCAAAAGTTCATGATTCATCATAAAAAGACTTAAATACGGGATATTTTCCGGCGTAATTTTATACGATGAAATTGTTTTGTTTTCATCCGTGATTTTATAGCAAGCTTCGAGTTTTGATAAATCCGGTTTTTCTAAAAATGAATAAGAGAAAGCTATGTAATTTTTTAACAAGATTGAAATCTCTTCAGCCGGCGGATAAACAAATTTTCGCATAGGTATTGTCAATAAAAACTTTCCAACGGATTTATCACGCAATATTATTCCCAAATAATACAAACGCAACCACAAGCTTGCTTTTATTCCTTTTTGATTAAAAATAGGTGAGAATGAATATGAAATATCATTATCAAACTCTAGCGTAACTACTCTGTCAAATGCCAACAGTTCCAAATACGCCATGTACGCCTGTTTTGAACGTCGCAAATATTTTATACAAGCATTCTCATCATCCAGCACCGCCGAATAAATGGCAACTTCCAATGCTGTCCTTGCATAAAGGTCTATATTTTTTACATCCCATTCATATTTCTCTTCAAGTTTTGTCAGTCTTTCCTTTCGGATAATATTCCACTCTCTTATTACCCTTCTGTCTATAGTATGTCGCATAATTTCTTGCATTTTCCCCTCCGCTTTTTGCCTTGATAATACCTGTTATATACTAAAACTAAAATTTATTCATTTTTTTTGCCGGATTTTGCAATAAAAAAGAAAAAAAACTGTTTATAGTAAATATGAAACATTTATTTATTATAATTTTTTATGTGGCAGTCACACTGCTTTACGGCACAACCACAAGTTATATGCCGATTATCATCACCGGAACTTCCGGCAATCTCTATTTCAACGACACGGATACGATTGATGCAAAATCTTTTAACGAAACATTTTTCGTTTCGACAGCTTTCCAATTTCGTTACGTTCAACTGCTTGCTCGTTGTGATTTACAATTAATCAATCGTTTCAACACTTACACAGATATAAACTATCTGCGAAAAGTAAATCCCGGCTGGTATCTTCGTGCAAAATGGAATATCGGCAATTTTTCAATGTTTGCAAATATCAATCCGGTATTTCTTGCAACGGATAATACTTTTCGCATTTCCGGAAGCAGCGGTTTTTTTTATCGTATAAACCAACTGAAAGTCGGATTGTCCGGAACGACAAAATTTTACGAGTACAGCGGCACTTT
>JAXJQT010000339.1:0-2475 GCA_036311025.1 Spirochaetota bacterium | reverse complement strand
GTACAAATTTTCTTCCGGCACGGCAACAAAAGAACATTCAATAAAAGTTTTATCTGAAAAATTGAATATCTGCCTAAATGAAATTATTTCATTCGGAGATGACTTTAACGATATGGGCATGCTGAAACTTTGCGGCAAAGGAATTGCAATGCAAAACGCAATCCCACAGGTAAAAGAAATTGCCGATGAGATTACGCTTTCAAATAACGAAGACGGCGTTGCAAGGTATTTGGAAAAACTATTGAACTGTTAATTTTTCTCAAATAATCACAACGCCTTCCCTTTTACAAAATCGTTTTCTGAATAGACGACAGACCCTTATTCTATTTTAGAATCAATGTCCGGCACCTACTTTTATCACAAGCCACAATATTATTGCAGAAACAAAGTTTATTAATAAAGTTAGACTTGTTGCAAACGGAGAATCCGTTAATAAATTATAAAAATAAGGCAAAACCGCCATAACCACATACAATACCGCAATCGTTACAACATCTCTTATTTTGCTGTTCATACGAAGATAAAACTTTGCAACAAAGAATGTAACAACTACAGCGATAAACATCACACCAAAAGCTCCTAAATCACTGACTGACGATTCAATGCTTATCCCGCGAATCAAAGCTAATACTATCCCGGACAAAGAGAACAACACCATACAAACAATCGCACTGACAAAGCTGCTTTTATTTTCCTCTACAAACTTTATCTTTTTATTGCTTGACGGTTTGGCTACCAAGTACGAAAACATCAATGTCTGAAGTAAAATTTCCGGAGCTCCCAACAAGTGAAACTTCAACGGTAACTTAGTATAAACCACGCCCTCAATAGAAAAAGGAGCCGGTCCGGGAGTATTGATTATCCCGATTATACTCAATATCCCCCACAATTTCAGCCAGCCGAACTTCTGCCCGATAAAAGAATCTTTAAACAGCAACAACGCCAAACCGAATAATACACCTCGCAAAACATTTACCCACGGTCCTATATGAGTACTTGTTCCGCCGACCTCTTTCATAAAATCTTTTACGCCCTCCATTGTAAAAAGGCTGTGATAATCAAAAAGCACCGAAAAAATTATTCCGCACACGACATAAGTGAGCAAATGTAAGCCCGTAACTTTTAATACAAACTTAAAATTTTCATTCATTTCTTTCCCTCATAAAAAAACAGACTGCAATTATATACACAGTCTGCTGATTTTGTTTATTCGTATAATATTCTGATATTGTCATTGTCACCGACATAATCTTCCGGAATGTTGTATTCATCCAGTCTTTTTTTAGCTCCAATCCAATCGTTACCATTGACATAATATTTAAACTCAGATTTATGCTCCGGCAATTCAAAAGTTCCTGTAAATATTCCGTTACCGTCATCAGTCAAAGTGTAATCGGTATTTTCCTGATTCCAGCCGTTAAAAGTTCCTAATATCCAAATGCTTTGGACTTCGGAAGCTTTCATTCCATACATTGCCGGGTCGAAAGTAAAAGTAATTTTCTTATTTTCTGTATCAACTTTGTACCCAAATATTCCGTCAACCATTTCAAACCATTTTGCTGTCAATGAAACATTGCCTGTTATCGCTATTACTTTCTCGTTACCGTTGTACCATCCTAAAAATTTTGAATCACCGTTTGTTACCGATACAACACTTTCCGGATTTATTCCCTGCTCCACGCTATCTATAGTAACTGTTGTCTGTCCGCTATAATCTCCGGTAAAAGTTCCGCCGTTAGAATCAAATGTTACCGTATAAGTCGGAAGTTTTCCGCCGGCAGCTTTGGCAATCGCCGTTGTTCTTATTGCAAAATAATTGTTATTATCTGCAAGCAAATTGTACTTGCTTGACGGCTTGCCCTCTTGCAGATTCCAATTACTTTTTCCGTCTTTACTGAAAGTCGTAGATGCATCATAACCGCTTGCATGACTTCTTATCAAATCGTACCAAGTATTGATACGAGCTTTGCTGTCTTCTACCGTAAAGCATTTATTTTCTGGCTCTATCAATTCTCGCAAATATTCTTTGTATTTTTCCTTATATTTTGCAACGTTCAAAATCTTATCTACAAGCGGTGATTCGTTACCGTTGCCCCATTCCAACGGGTCTCGTTCTGCCGGTTCACTCATAAGCCCATCGTGTGGAACACCGAGACAGTTGTCATAATCATAAGGAATAAAGAAAGTCTTTGCTCCGTCAAAATATAAATAATAATTATTAGAATTACGCCAATAGTCGTCCCACATTCCGCAGGCTACACTGACAGCCAATGTTTTCAAAAATCCGTCAACATCGAAATTTTCAGCTATCCAGCTTTCAAACTCGCTTCCGCTTTTGCTGTTAAGAGTTTTGATAAAAGTTTTCAATTCTTCTTTTACCGTATTGAGGTCTTCTTCGTTAGTTTTCAAACTGTAAGTCGGTGCATAACTTCCTTTGTCTACCCCGAATTTATTATTGTCCATATCTTTTAAATC
>JAXJQT010000338.1:0-11052 GCA_036311025.1 Spirochaetota bacterium | reverse complement strand
TCGTCTGCTAAATATTTAGCGTCCAATGCATCTGCATTTGGCTGCATCCAGTCAACCTGACTGGGTGTTATTGTATGTAATAGATATGTGATGTTGCCTTATTTTGAGTTTCAGCATGAAAGTGGAGTGACTTATATAGTTTCACCGTAAATTGACACCTTTTTTGACACCGATTCGTTTTTTTCTGCCGATAATTAAACCATCAAAAAGGAGAGGAAAAAAAACTATGAGACATCGACAAAATTTTTCTTTGTACAAAAGACGTATTCCGGGAAAAGGGAAGGCTAAGACTATTTATTATTACCATTGCTACGACGAGAACGGTAAACGATTGGGATTCAGTACCGGTAAAACGAAAAAAAGTGAAGCTCGTGCTTATTGTGAGGCATTATATAAGGAAGATAAGCTGATTCCGGATATTCATAATCAGACATTATTTAAGAATTACAGTAAAGACTGGTTTATTTATGACAAGTGTACTTATGTAAACAACCGTTTAAAACGAGGTGAAAAATATACTTTGGCGTGGTGTCAAATAAATCGCAGCCGTTTAGAAAGGTATCTTTTGCCGTATTTCGGAAATAAAGTTTTGGTGAAAATTACTCGTATAGATGTGGAAGATTGGTTTTTGAGCCTGAAAAGATTAAGCGTGACATCGAAAAATCAATTATTACGATTATTGCGTGTAATGCTGAAAGAGGCACAACGCCGAGGGATAATCTCGCACAATCCGGCTGAAGATGTGCGTCCGTTGCCCGGAAAATGCAAACCCAGAGGCGTTTTGACTCAAAAAGAAGTCAAGAAGTTATTTGCAAAGGAAAATTTTTTGGAATATTGGAAAGGCAATGCGATGTATTACACAGCGAATATGCTTGCGTTTTGTACCGGAATGCGACAAGGTGAGATTGCGGCTCTTACCGGCGAGGATGTTTTCCCAGGCTATATTGTAGTAAAGCACAGTTGGAGTAAAATTGACGGACTCAAAACAACAAAGGCAAAAAAAGAGCGACTTGTACCGATTTCAGATTTTTTGTATCAAGATTTAAAAAGTCTTTGCCGACCGCAAAAGAGTGCTTTTATTTTTTCAAAAACCGGCGGGCGTCGTCCTGTCACCGGGCAAAGACTCAAAGACGCACTTTATTTTGCATTGGCAAAAATGGGAATTGATAAAAATGAACGAAAAAAGCGAAATATAGTTTTTCATTCCAGTCGTCATTTTGCCAATACTCAATTTATCGGAGCCGGAATATCGACGATAAAAACTCAAGCTGTCATAGGACACGCCGGCGACAGTATGACGGAAAATTATCTGCATCTTCATCTTGAACAGTTCCAAGATATACTTTCTGTTCAGCAGACAATTTTATAATTGCTTTTTCTGACACCTTTATTGACATCAAAGCAATTCTTTTTTTCATCATAATAAGGCGAATGTTTTTCTTGATATTTTCGGCTTTTTCAGTACAATGCCGTGATTTTTTGTACTAAGGAGAAAATGTTGAGTTTTATTGAACAACGAGAAAAAATAGGCGTGCAGGCAAGCATTGCAGGGATTGCAACAAATGCCGGGCTGTTTGTTTTGAAATTTATATTAGGTTCTATGATGGGAAGTGTGGCGGTCGTGGCTGACGGTTTTAACAATCTTTCCGATGCTGCGTCGTCTGTAGTTTCATTGATTGGTTTTAAAGTTGCCGGAAAAAAGCCTGATGCAAAACATCCGTTCGGTTATGGGCGAATAGAGTATATTTCGGCGTTGGTAGTTTCATTTTTTATTCTGACGACCGGGCTTTCGGTGATAAAAGATTCGTTTGCGAATATTATTAAGCCGGAAAAGCTCAGTGTGACTATGGTGGGATTTATCGGATTGGGAATTTCCATTGTCGCCAAGATTGTTTTGGGGCTTTACACTAAGCGTTTGGGAAAAAAGATTGACTCCGTGGCTCTTATCGCTTCCGGTGCGGATGCTCTCAACGATGTGATTGTAACGGCTGCGACTGTAGTTTCCATGGTTGTTTTTGCGGTATTTAATGTAAATATTGACGGTTACATCGGTTGTGTGGTGGCGTTTTTCATTATCAAAGCCGGTGTGGAGGTCGTAACAGATGCATTAGGACCGCTTTTGGGACAGCCGGCAGAAAAAGAAATTGTGGATAAAATCGAAGAATTGATTTTGTCAGGTGAAGGAATTGTCGGAGTGCATGACTTGGTGGTTCACAATTACGGACCGGGCAGAGTTTTTGCATCGGCTCATGCAGAGATTCCGTCAAATTGTGATTTGTTGGTAATGCACGACATTATTGACCAGATAGAAAACTCGATTTACAAGGAATTGAATATCGAGATTACGATTCATTTTGATCCGATTGATGTCAACGACGAAAAGCTTGCACAAATGCGTGTAAAAGTGGCGGATATTGTAGCTGATATTGACACTTCATTAAAATTTCATGATTTCAGAATGGTAAGCGGTCATTCTCATACAAATCTGATTTTTGATGTTGTGTACTCTTACGGATGTAAATTGAAAGAGGACGAAATCTTGAAGGCAATAGAAGACAGAATCGAAAAATTGTCAAAAGCTGACAATGTGCAGTATTTTGCTGTGGTAAAAATAGATTATCCGAAAACTTAAGAAAGCGTGAGTATATAAAAGAAAAAGCCGGCGGAAAGATTATTTCCCGTCGGCTTTTTTTGTGTATTAGCTGGTTGTTATCTTGTTTTGATAAACATTGCGGACAACGCCGGTACGCTGACAGTAGAAGATGTAGAATTTCCTGTCATCAAATCAGTTCCGCTTGAGCCGACATTGTAGTTTATCGATGAGCCGGAGTAGTTTACAAGATAAACAATTTCTTGACCGTCTTTAGATTTCTTTGCAGCAAAGAAGTTGCTTCTTGAATCAAGCTTTGTATATGTTCCGTCCCAAAGTGCTTCATTTTCATTTCTGATAGTCATAAGTTTGGCTACGTAGTCATGCAAGTCTTGCTCTTCGCTGCTGAAGTCGCTTATTCGTCCGCCTGTTCTGGCTACGTTATCACCGCTGATAGTTGTACCGCTTTTTTCACCGATTTCATCCCCGTAGTAAATTGTAATCGGACCTGTGTAAGCTGCCAATGTGGAAAGTGCGACTTTGTGGCGTTTGTAATATTCGTTATTTTGGTATTTCCAAGTGACTAAATCGCCGAATCGTACTAAGTCGTGATTTGTAATAAATAAGTTCGGTACGTAGTTGTCTGAACGAATATCATTGCTTGGATGATTATATCCTTTATCTTTTGCACTTTTGAATACATAGTCAAGAAGAGTCAGCGGTTCACCGCCTTTCTTTTTTGATTCTTCCATTGCGAACATCTGTACAAGTTTGTAACGAGAAGGGAAGTCGAAGCATGAACGAAGTCCGTAACCTGCGGCACTTCCCGGAGCAACAGATAGTTTCTGGATTGTCGGCGGATAGGAATCGTCTCCGTTCCAGTGTTCACCTACCATGTAACCTAAACTTCCCCAGTCGATTCCCGGAGTTCCGTTGGCATTTGCGGCTTCTTCTACAGCTGTACGAATTTCGTACCAATAGTTGTGACCGTTTGTATATGTGCCGTCTCCCATAGAGCCATTACCCATTCCTGTTTGGTAACATTGGTCGAGTCGCCAGCCGTCAATTTTGTAGTTTTTTATCCAGTAAGTTGCGACTTCTTTAAAGAATTCTAAAGTACAATTGTTTGTTCCCGGATAATCACAACCAGCATACATACCGTTACTGCGTTCCGGATAAATTCCTGACGGAGACGGTTTGACACCAAGTTCGCTCCAGTGTCCGAAAACTCCGTCTAGTATTATATACATATTTCGTTTGTGACACTCAGCAACAAGTTCTTTAAAATCTTCGATAGTTCCGAAGTTCGGCTCTATAGAAAAATAGTCGTAAGCATAGTAACCGGTGGCTGCAAGTTTTTTATCTTTTAGGTTGTCGGCATTCGTGTCAAATACCGGTGTAAGCCATAAAGCATTCATTCCCAGATCTTTTATGTAATCGAGAGCGTTGATGATACCTTGAATATCCCCGTCGTGTTTACTTGGTCCGTATCCTTGATAAAATCCGAGAGCGTTTCCACTTTGGAATGCTTCTACCATTACTTGATAGATTCTCAGTTCATTAAATTTTCCGGAAAGTTTTTGGTCAGCTACGGTAAAAGTTGCCGTAGTTTTCACTTCTTTATTTTCACGATTTTTTGCGGTTACTTTTATAGTTATTACAGTTCCTTCAGATGCAATGTCTGCTACTCTGAAGTTATTTTTACCGCGTATGAGTGTGTAATCTTCTCCGTTGATACTTGCACTGCTGTCGGCTGTGAGCAATGTGTCACTTTCGACATTGATTGTAATTATTTGTGTGGACGCAATACTTTTTCCGCTTTCCGGAGTAATAGTGACTTTCGGTGCGGCAGTACTTGGTGCTAATGCTTCCAAGACTTCTTCTGCAATTTCTGATGAGATGTAACCGTTACGGAATGCTTTTGCTTTTACAACGATGTCTTTAGTACTGTTGTCTATAGTAAAAGCTCTTTGGTACTTTGAAGAAGATTCGTCCGGAATATTATCATCTGTAGTGTAATAAATAGCGGCGTTTGCATCTTTGTGGCTGAGTGTTATCTGATTGCCGTCTACAGTGATTGTCGGAGGTTCGAGTTTACGTGAATCCAAAGTATATGATTGTGTTACGGATGTAGATTTCAGGTCGCCCACGTAAGCTACTGCTTTTATGTTTAAAGATGTGTAAATATAGAATTTGTCAGTGTATTGTAGACTTTCCTTAGTCGGTTCACTGTTGTCTAAAGTGTAATAAATAAGGGCATTTTCATTTTCGTGATTGATTTCGATTTCTAAAGATTTTTCAAAAGTTGTTCCCTTAGGTGAGATTGTCGGAGCAGAAATCTGTTCAATATTTATATTGTATGTTGCTTCAATGATTTTAGAATCTTCCAATCCGTCAGCCACAGCGATGATTTTTAGAGTGACACTGTCTTTGTCTGTCGGCAATGTAATGTAGCCGGAGTAACGTGTTCCGTTTTCTTTTGTAGGAGCAGAACCGTCAAGTGTATAATAAAAATATGCTGTTTCTGTTTCACATGAAAGCGTGATTTTATCTTTTGGTGAAACGGAACTGTCGGTAATATTAAAAGACGGCGGAGTTACTTTTATTTGTTCGAACTCAATATCCCGTGTCATTCCGGCTTCACCGATGGTTATATTTTCACGAGTTTCGTAATATGCGATTTTGTTATCATCAACAAGTGAGATATCAAGAGTGTAGCTTCCTTCTTTTGAAAACTCATCAAAAATGATGGGATTATTTTTTTCATACGGCAGATAGTAATCGTTTTCATCGCCGGAAACTTTTATTTTTACTTGTGTGATACATGAAGCAACGGCGAATTCCGGTGAAATATTGAAAATAGCTGCAATGCCGAGCGGCTGTATGGAAAGTGATATTTCACTTCCGTCGGATATTGTTTCTTGTTTTTCGATTTTTCCGATTATATTTTTCTCGCTGTCGTATGCAAATGCGTAAAATGTGTATGTACCGTCATTTACGGAAAATGTATAACTGGTACTTATAGCTTCGCGAGAAACTATTTGCTTACCGGCGGAATCTTTTATGCCGACTTCGTATTTTGCGACATTCATATCTGCCGGCGATTGTACGGTAACGGTTATATTTGCTTTATTTACTTTGACATTTGTATCTACCGGCTCCGGTGTACATGATATTGCCCAAATAAATGAAAGACTTAATAAAAATATTTGTAGCTTTTTAATCATTTGATTGCTCCATATTGTGTTTTCATTGTAAGACAATATAGAGCAAAATCAGTACCATCGAATATTTAAAATGTTTTGAGCATTTTCAAAAATTCTTCTTTTGATTCGTTATTCAAGCAAATATATGCACGACTTTTTCCGCTGATTGCAGTAGACAGGCGTAATATTTGAAAAACTTTTTCGCTGTTGGTTGCGTTGGACATCAAAATTTTGCTGATTTCTCTGTCTTTTCCCGAAGAACGCAAGATGTTTACGGCTGTTTCTATTACGCTCGTATTCGCTTCTGCAGCCGGTGTGAATACACGTGAAAGGTTGGTTATTTGAGCTTTTTCGCTGTTTCCTTTTCCGGTGATGTTTTTGACTTCTTTTCGTGTAAGAATCCAGTTTAGAATACGTGTAATGAAGCTTGCGTTTTTGTTTTGTTCATCGATAAAACCGGTAAGCAAGGCATTTATTTTTGAACTGCTTATAAGCGTAGTGATTTTTTTTATCGTCTCACAATATACTGCATAGTTCGGATCTAGCTTGTCTTTGATTATGATTTCTTCCAAAAAACGCAATGCAGAAATGTTTTTTGAAGAGATTATTGTCTGACAGATTTCTTCTTTTTTCGGTTTGTACAATATGTACTGTGTCGGAACTTCGTCAAACAGCTCTTGTTCTCTTACCGAATAGCTTTCGATAAGCATATTTTTTAAAGCATTTCTGATAGAATCAATTTTTTTTGATGTCAGCGGAAAATGTTTTTTGTTATTTTCTGTGACATAAAGTTTGTTGTTGTCTACTCGCAATGTATAACGCAGTCCGTTTATGGTCTGTGAATATTCTGTTTGTTGCGGAAGTTTTACTGCTGAAAACAGAAAAAAACAACTTTTGTCTGCAAAGAAATTCGCAGCATCTTCTCTTGTTGTCGGTACGTTCATTTTCAGTTTGATATGCTTTGACAGTAAATCCCAAATCTCATCACTTTTCGGAAATGTTTTGCGTTTTGTATCAAAGTAAAGCTTTTCGTCTTCGATTGTCGTGTACAAAAGAGCTTTCTTTTCGGCAGCAATTCGCTCTTGTTCTTCTGTTTCCGAGATTGTATTTTTTATCAAAGATAAAAAATAGTTACGCCAATCGTGCATGTATTTACGAAACAAATCAAGATATGAAAGCTCGACTTCGTGAACTTTGTAAGGCTTGATATTTTCTATTTCGGTTTCCATCTCGTCGATAATTGTTTTGGCATCTTTGTTCGGATGAGATTTTATATATTCCTGAATTTTCTTTTTGTTATTGTCGTTGATTTCTCTTTCATAAGTATCAAGCGTTTCTTTTGTAATTTTGAAACTGCCCAGAACTGTTGTGTATTTGGGTAATTTTTCCAATAATTTTTGGATTTCCCACAATGCTGTTTCTTTGAATACCAAGACTATATTGAATGATTTTCTTTCAAAGTTTTTGATTCGAATCTTTATTCGGCTGAAATTTAAAAACTGGTCTACTAATTGAGGAAATATGTCTTCGTGCAGTTCTGCAAGTTTCGGTGCAGAGTAAATGGCATCCAGTGATATTTGTCCGGTTTTCCACATCATTTTTTTAAATGCATCGGAAATTAAGCTTGATTCGTACAAAATTCTTTCAATCTGAGTCATATTTTCTCCGGTATTCTGAAAAATCTCTTATTTTATTTTAGCTTATTTACAAATAGAGCTATTTAATTATTAGTTTCTATTTGTAAATAAACGGCTTTACGTAAAAAAAGTTTACTTTTTTTCCTTTTTAGTTTTCTTTTGTAAGTCATAAAGCATGTTTAATGCTTGAATCGGTGTCATTCTGTCCAAATCAAGAAACTTTATTGCATTACAAATCTCTTTAGAAGCGTTGTCTTCCTTATAATTTTCATGAAAGTCGAATAAATTGTCTTTAGGTGCTTCATTGAAAGCAACATCTTTTGTAATGTTTTGCTCGTTTGCTTTGCTATTGTTGTTTTGTTCCAACGAAACTAAAAGTTTTTTTGCATATTCAACGATTGCATCCGGCATTCCCGCCAGTTCGGCAACATGTATACCGTAGCTTTTTTGAGCCGCTTCCGGGATGATTTTGTGCAAAAAGGTAAAACTTGTTCCGTCTTCTTTTATTGCGACACAGTAGTTTTTGATTCCTTCTTTTTTGTCAAGTTGCGTCAATTCATGATAATGAGTTGCAAATAAAGTTTTGGCTCCGAGTATGCGTTTGTCGTGAATATAATCAAGAATCGCCCATGCAATGGCGAGTCCGTCGTATGTACTTGTTCCTCGTCCGATTTCGTCCATGATTATCAAACTTCGTCCCGTGGCGTATTTTAGAATATTGGCAGTTTCTTGCATTTCTACAAAAAAAGTCGATTGTCCGCGTGCCAAGTTGTCGGATGTTCCGATTCGTGTGAAAATTCTGTCTACTACGCCGATATTTGCTTTAGCTGCCGGTACAAAACAGCCGATTTGTGCCATTAAAATGATTAATGCATTTTGACGTAAGTATGTAGATTTTCCCGCCATGTTCGGACCGGTGATTATCATTAGGTAATCTTTTGTACCGATGTTTGTGTCGTTCGGTATGAATTCATCATAGTCCATTTTTGTTTCTACTACCGGGTGACGACCTTCGCAGATTTGCAAATCAAAACCGTCATTTAGGCTTGGGCGTACGTATCGGCGTTGGATTGCATTTTTTGCAAATGAAAGCAAAACATCGAGTTTTGAAATGACTTCGGCGTCTTGCTGGATTTCAACCAATGATTCAAGCAGAATATCTTTTGTTTCAAGGAAAATATTTTTTTCTATTTCATTGATACGTTCTCGGGCCGTCAAAACTTTGGATTCGTATTCGGATAATTCTTTGTTTGTATAACGGCAAGTATTTACCAAAGACTGACGCAGTATAAAGTCATCGCTTAGATTTTTTGATTGTATTTTTGATACTTCAAAAAAGTATCCGAGTATTTTATTGTATTTTATACGTAATGTAGGCACGTCAAAATCTGAACGAATTCGGGCTTCTATTCCGTTAATGTATTCTTTGCTTTGGTTGGCTAATAATTTCAGTTCGTCAAGTTCTTTCGAGAAGCCGTCTTTTACAATATTACCGTCATCGATAAATGTTGCCGGTTCGTCTTTTATGCGTTGTTCCAGCATTTCTACAACATTCGGCAACGGCATAAATGTAGAAAATAAGTTTTCTAATTGCGGGATATTTCCCAGTAACTCAAGAATTTTATCGCATTCAGATAATGAGATTTTTATGCTGATTAAATCTTTCGGGGTTGCCTTGTCCATTACAAGGCGTCCGGCAAGTCGTTCTAAATCCGTGATGTTTTTTACGCAAGCTTCAAGTTGCGACATCAACGCAGGCGTTTTTACAAAAACTTCTACGATATCGAGTCTTTTATTTATTTTTTCGGGAGCAAGCAACGGAGAAACAATCCATTTTTTTAAAAGTCGTCCGCCCATCGATGTAAGTGTACAGTCGAGGGTTTCGAGTAATGAGTTGGTTGCAGTTCCGTCATTTTGATTGCGTAACAGTTCCAAATGTTTGATGGTAGATTCATCAAGTTGCATTGTATCGTTATTGTTGTGGTATCGCAACGGACGAATGTGAGCCAAAGAAACTTGAAAATTATTTTTTAGATATTTTAATAATGCCCCCGGAACAGTCAAATCGGTTTTTAATTCAGACAATCCCATCTGGCGAAGACTTTGAGCCGAGAATTGGGTTAGAAGTAATTGTTGATTTTCTTCCGGCAAAAAGTATTGTTCGTCGAAGCGATTAATCAAAATGCCTTCGTTTTCTTTCAGTAATTCTTCCAATGCGGGAAAACGTTGCAAAAGAGATTTGGGTGCGATGACTTCACGTGGGGCCAGACGGCACATTTCGCCACGTAAAACAGAAAAACCGTTGGAAATATCTTGTTCTATTATTTCAAATTCACCGGTAGAAATATCGATATATGCAACTTCCAGCCACATTCCTTTGGCATTCAACCCTAAAAGATAGTTATTGCTTTTATTAACAAGCTGATCTTCTTTTACGATTGTGCCTGGCGTGATGATTTCGGTGATTCCTCGTTTTACCAGACCTTTTACCATTTTTGGGTCTTCGAGTTGTTCGCAAATGGCGATTTTTTTACCGAAGGAAACCAGTTTTTTTATATAAAAATTGACGGCATGATACGGGACGCCGCACATCGGAATTTCATTTTGACGTTTCGTTAATGTAATGTTAAGCAATTTCGACGCAGCGACAGCGTCTTCGGCAAACATTTCATAAAAGTCTCCGCAACGGAAGAATAAAAAAGCATCCGGGTATTTATCTTTTAATTCTTTGTGTTGCTTCATCATCGGTGTGTCGTAAGCGGAAGTATCTTCTTTTTTTATCTCTTTTTCTGACATATAATTCCTGAATTGCATAAAATTGTTTTCAATTTACACTTTTTGAAGCATTTTTTCAAAAAAAACAGTAGGTAATTTAGAAAAAATGTTGAAAAGTAGTTTTTTTATTGGTAGTATCATTAAACTTTTATAACAGTGTCAACGGGATATATTTATGGCGATATTACCTTCTCAAAAATTACAAGAACTATATGAACAATACGGTACCAGAGAAATCGCATTTAATAAATCAATTCGCAATGTAACGGGATTGGATCCGCAGAAGATTTGTCTGAAAATCGGTTCCGAGCATTTGCCGTGTGTACTTTATTCTTGTTCTATGAACGATGCAAAAGTAATTATGCCGTTGGATACTGAAGCGTTTGAAATAATTAAGCGAGCAAAGAATTTGGTAAACTTAAGATTTGCGTTTTTTCCGAAAACATCTAAGACACCGATTATTTTCTTTGTTTCTTCTATAGTCAAAGGTTTTACTTCTTTTAAACTTCAACACGAGTCATCATATTTAGTTTCGCTGGAATTTAATCAGCGTCCACCGGATGATTTGATTGAGATAATGGGAACAATATTTCAGTCTATCGAAAATTTCGAAAAACGCCGAGAGTTGCGTATTAATCTTGATGCAAATGTGGTTAATGAGATGGAGATTACGTCTGTTAATACGTACTGTCTTGTTGATTCTATCAAACGTCCTTGCATTCTCAAAAACTTATCAGCTTCGGGATGCGGAATAATCATGATGTGTAATCCTAAATTCCTGATAAATAAAAAGATTACTGTAGCGATTTATGTATACAATCACAACGAGCCTATTCTTATCGAT
>JAXJQT010000337.1:0-4543 GCA_036311025.1 Spirochaetota bacterium | reverse complement strand
GTTTTACGTTACAAATACAATCTGGAAAATTGTCACGTTTGTCATCGGCACAATAGTTTTCGGCATAATCTTTTATCTGATTTTTACACCGACTTCGATACTTTTAAAACTTAACAAAAAAGACCACATCAATAAAAATACAACCGGTTGGAATAACGTACCGGAAAAAATAAATCTACCGGAACAATGCAAACGCTTGTTCTGATATAAAAGTAAGGGAGAAAAAAATGAGAATAGTAATACCGTCAATACGAACTGAAAAAATGACTCTGACAGCGGACGAGCAAACAGTCACTATAAAAGGAAGGCTAGACACTCAATTTCCGAAACAAACTCTGGGCGTATTTTTGGACAATTTACATCAAGAAATCTGTAAAAGAAATTGTGATTTAATCCATTTGAATATCAGCGATATTTCTTATGTCAATTCAGCTTCTGTGCGAGAGTTTCTGTCTTGGTTGCTCTTTGCGGTAAAGCTTCCGGAAAATCAAAAATACAAAATTTATGTATACCTGTCACAAGATGAAAACTGTCAAATCTCGTTAGGTCGTTCTATTGCGTTGCTTTATAATAAAGTAACTCTTTTTGATGTTGATACAAAAGAACGTTTAGACCCGAAAGCATTAAAAGCTTAAAAAAATAAGCACACATTTCCTTGAAAAATATCAACGGAATGTGTGCTTCATAACTTATAGCAAGCAATTTACACGCATTGTTTTTTTATTTTACAATACATGCCTTGCCTTTTATTTCCTTTGGAGCCGGCTCTTGTGCTTTATATCCGATTGCCGCACAGCCGTAGACTCCGTGATTTTCCGGCACTCCGAATGAATCTAAGATTTTGCGAACATCCGGGTCGTCATAACAAATCAAAAGTTGATTTATCCAAACGCAACCTAACCCGAGAGCTTCACTGGCAACATAAATATTTTGCATTGCACAAGCATTATCAACCTCACGATATTTTGAATCCTTATCATTGGAAGTAATAATCAAAACATCGGGATTGTACATATCATATCCGTCACGTCCTAATGCATTACCGACAGCCTTTGCCAACAACTGAATTTTTTCCCTGTTCATGACAGCCGTAAATTGCCAAGTTTGCTCCCCCATTCCGCTGGCACTGGACAATGCACAATCTAAAATCTGTCTAATATCGGCTTCACTTACAGCTTGCTCGGTAAACGCTCTGCAAGAACGTCGTGCTAAAATTGTTTTAATCGTTTCATTCATGTTGTAATTCCTTATTTAGTAATGATATTTACAAGAAGCAATAAAAACAGAATTATCGGTTACTTTATAAACTAATCTATGTTCTTCGTTTATTCTGCGAGACCAATATCCCGAAAGTTCATGTTTTAAAGGTTCTGGTTTTCCTATTCCTGAAAATGGGGAACGAATTATATCTTTTATTAATTCATTTATTTTCTTGTAGAGTTTTTTATCTTCGAATGCCCAATTGTGATAATCTAAAAAAGATTCTTCTGAAAATATTATGTTCAAAAATCATCTCCAGAAAAAGCTTTTATATTTTCTTTTTTTTCTAAAGATGAGATAGAAGAAAGCAGATGAGCTTTATTTACTGGATTTTTCAAAAGATAATCTGTATCTGTTTGAGAGTCTTGAATAGTAATTTCAATTTCTTTACCTGCAAATAATTTTTTTATTGTAGCAAGAAAGTTATTATCTAATTCATCAGTCTTCAATGTAAATGAACTAACCATATATCTATCCTCCAATTTTATAAAAGCGTACTATACCACATTTTTGAAAAACAAGTTTACATTACACACTCCAAATAGTTTCATCACCGCAAATATTGCGAATTTTTACCCGTAGAGGTTTTTGTGAACAATGAATTTTTCCATTCCAAAATTCTTTTGTTTTATTTCCGTTAATGATAACAAAACCGTTTTTATCGATTTTTACTTCACTGTCACTTTTCCAGCAACCAGTCCAATACATATTTTTGCTTTATTCCGTCATAAGAAACCGGCGGAATATTATCCATCGAGAGTAAAATCTTTTCACAATTATCTTTCACTGATTTTAAAGGTTTCAACTCTCGGCTCAATGTTTTTTCTGAATTATCTGAATCAATTACTGTATACGCCAAGTTTTAGAAATACATTTCTAAAACTCCTGCTTTTTCGTAACTTATAGAAATGCATTTCTATAAATCATTAAATAAGGAGGTATTTCTACCTCCTTAAAATATGCCGTACATATCGATGTTTAATTTCGTTTACGGCTCAACATAAACAAAAATTTATTGCAAAACAATCATGTCTTTATTACCGAAGTTTTTTGTTAATTCATCATCCATCTGTTTTGATTTGTAGACAATAAAAGAATTCTCCATATCAATGACTTTTTCTTTTTCTTCATCATAAAGACAAGCCTGCACAAATATAGTACCGTCAGCTTCAACTTCTTTGATTGCAACAGCAAGTAAATGTTTTTGCTTTTCTAATTTTTCAAGACGTGCCGGATTTTTGAAAAAAGCAACAATATCGTTAATTTTTATTTCATTAACTTCTATTGCATTAGCTTTCAACATAGCCAGAGGATTTTTCTTTGCTCTAAAATATATTAAGCTTCCAATTAAAGCGACAGCTGCAGCTCCGATAACAGTCCAAATAACAGTTGTAATTGTATTTTCCATTTTCATACCCATTCCTTATTGCAAAATAATCATGTCTTTATTGCCAAAGTTACGAGCAAGTTCTGGATCCATTTCTCCGTTTTCGTATCCTATAGCATTTTCTTCCAATTCAATAACTTGTTCTTTTTCTGTATCATAAAGACAATTTATCACGTTAACATTTCCGTTGTCTAAATTTTCTTTTATTGTCGTTGCCAAAATCTTTTTAGTTTTAGCGAGTTTTTTTAATCGTTTCGGATCTTTGAAAAAAGATACAATATTTTTTGTAAATGAAATAATTGCCTTTTTTATTGTTTTACCAAAACGACACAATGCTTTCCATAAATCATCAAATATATCAAATATAAAATCTAATAATCCCATATCACTCTCCTTTAATTCAAAATAATCATATCTTTATCACCGAAAGTTTCTTTCAAGTTCAAATCCATAGTATCGGAGTAAAAATACTTCTTCTTTGAATCAATAATGTCATCGTTATTATCAAGAAAACCTACAAAGCAACAAAAACGACAGTCATCAATTTTTGAATCATCCGGAAATTGAGACGGTTTCAAAAGTAAGATTACGGCTCTGGCTCTTTCTGTATCAGAAGACAAATTTTGTTTACACCAAGAAATCATCATTTCTAATGTTAAAACATCAACTACTTCTTCTTCTGTATTCCACAGTGTTTTTAATACATTTTCAAGTCCGCCGGCATTATCAATTGCTTCATCAATATCACTGGCTTTTTCTTTTAGATATTCAATGATTTTTCCGCCTTCTTCCACTACAATTTTACTTATATCTTTACCGTATTTATCAATAATTTTTCCAATTTCCTTTCCGGACTTTTTTAAGTACTTATTTAAGTGCTTATTAATTTTGTTTAATTCTTTAAATCCTATTTTCATTTTTTATCTCCTTTATTTAATTTGTCTTCATAATCGTAATTTTCATCTTCGAGATTCAACACATTAATCGTTTTCTCATCCGATAAAATACTATGATGAAATTCAACTATACATCCACGACGTTCCATTTGTCTTATTTTTTTTTCTCTCCTTAAATTAATAAAATTCACAACTGATATTGCTATATCTTCAAATATATTTCCCAATTAATCATCCTTTTTGTCTTCGTTTTTTTCCTCATTACTGTTTGCTTGAGATTCCGGATTATCAGTAGATTCTGAATCTTTAGATTTACTAATATTGTAGTCTCCGCTTTTTAGCTTTTCAGTAATCTTATTACCTAGCTCTTCTTTTTTCTTCCCATCCTTATTTTTTCGTTCCTCAAATTCTTCTTTTTTGCGAGTAAATACATCCACAAGCAATTCTTCTGTAATTTGAGAATCTTTCTTACAGCATTCGGTCAGCACCATCAGAGCTACATTCTTTAGCTCTCGATGTGAGAATCCTTCTGTTAAATCGCTTAATTTATACAAAAGTTCATCTGTAAGAATTTCTCTGTTGATAGGAGCTTTTGACGGAATCATTTTCGCAATAGATTGCTTACGCAATTCTCTGTCAGGCAATTCAAATTTTATACTGCACAAAATTCTGCTGTCAAAAGCACGGTCGTAGTTTTCATTTAGATTTGTGGCAAATATTACCGTGATGTCGAATGTTTCCAAAAGGATTAACATTTGGCTTCGAAGTGAGTTTACTGCCTGGTCACTACTGGAACTTACACTTGTAATTCTTTTTCCGAGGAAAGAATCTGCTTCATCAAAAAATAAAACACATGATTCTTTCTTTGCAATTTCAAATGCTGAAATTAAATTCTTAGGTGCATCACCTACAAATTTTGATTCAATTTCCGCATAATTTACCGCTAGAATCTTTCTGCCCAGCTCTGCAGCTATTGCATGAGCCGCCATGGTTTTTCCGG
>JAXJQT010000336.1:0-4470 GCA_036311025.1 Spirochaetota bacterium | reverse complement strand
GTGTATTACAAACCTCCACGTCTATATTCGAATCCTCCGACAACACAATCTATGTAACACGAGGATTTTATAAACGCAGAATCAAGCCCAATCCAATCGCCGACTCCGTTGTAATCCAAGCAACATCAAACAAAACGTCAATAGCCGTAGAAAAAGCGATAAAAGCATTCGCCGAAAAGAAAACCGGTGAAAGTGACACGCTGTTTATCATGTCTATGCAAACGGTGCTTGAAAATTACGAAAAAACAACTTCTACATTGAACCTGCTTTTGTCAGGAGTCGCGGCGATTTCACTTCTTGTAGGCGGAATCGGAATCATGAATATAATGATAGTTTCCGTCACCGAACGAAAGCGTGAAATCGGAATACGAAAAGCTTTAGGTGCTTCACAAAAAGATATTCGTAATCAATTTTTGATAGAATCGGCGATGTTGTCGTTAATCGGCGGCACAATCGGAATAACAGTCGGGACATTGTTAAGCTTTGCGGTAGTAAAAGTTTTGGGATGGAAATTCTCACTTCCCATAAATGCCGCCGTAGTGTCTTTTGTTTTCTCGGCATTTGTAGGAATATTTTTTGGACTGTCTCCTGCCATAAAAGCTGCCAAACTTGACCCGGTAGTAGCATTATCAAGCGAGTAATCTTTTTACAAAACAAATCATAAGGAGAAAACTCTCATGATAAACTACATAAAATCTACAGAGAAAGATATGGATATGTTGATTGAAAGTCGCATGGAAATGCTTAAAGTAGTAAATAACTTGCCGGACAATTATAAATTCAATGATGACTTTATAGAAGCCAGTAAGATTTTTTTTGCATCATCAAATCAAACTTCGATATTGGCAATCAACGAGAACAAAAAAGTCATCGGTTGTGCCAGTATGTGTTATATCGAAATTATGCCGACTTTTTCTCATCCTACCGGGAAACGAGCACATCTTATGAATGTATACACAAATGCCCGGTTTCGTCGTCAGGGAATTGCAAAAAAAATGCTGGAAATATTGATAAATGAGGCAAAAGAACGCGGCGTAACGGAAATCAGTCTTGATACAACCGAAACCGGACGAGCTTTTTATAAATCTTGCGGTTTTAAAGAATCCGAAGAGTGCATGGTACTGGATTTGAATACTTATCGATTTTCTCAACCGACAAAAATATTTTTATAAAAACACATCTTCGTACTACTAAAATTTTTTTTTTAACCGAAAGAGTAATGTATTTATTTTTTTATATGAGGAAATTGGAATGTATAAAAAAGTTTTGATTGTAGACGATGATGCAAGTTTTGCTTTTTCTTTGATGAACAAAGCTGTCGATTATGATTGCGGAATATCTTTGGCTGAGTCTATCGGGCGTGCAAAAGTAATGTTGAAAAATAATCATTACGATGTGATTCTTGCCAATTCTCGTGTTCCCGGCGGTTTTAGTTATACATTAAAGAATGAAATCGATTCGGATACACAGATTTTATTTATGTCATCAATGAAAAGTGATTGTGACGAATTAAATAGAATGGGCGTAGATTGCATCAGAAAGAACGAAATATGTCAAAAGATTGAGGCTATTTGTGGTTAAATCTAAATTATTTTTTTTATTACTTTGCTTTTTTGTTGTTTCTGTATCTGCGTTTGCAGAGAATCTTCCGAACGGATACAAAAAATATTTGTTCGGAATGAGCATGGACGAAGTAAAGGAAACAATAAAAGATGACAGCTTGCTCAAAAACGTACGTGAGGAAGTTTTGTCTGTCAGAATTGAGCCGGACAAAGAGATTCTTACGGTTTACGGCGACCGTAGAAACGGCGGATATGTAGAAAAAGCTTATTTTCAGTTTAATGAAGACAAACTTTTTTATATCTATTTAGAATTGAGTCAGAAAAAAGTCGGTTACTATTCGTTGTTAAAAAGTATGACGGACAAATACGGAAATGCGACAAACCTTGAACCTAAAAAGGCAAGTTGGGAAAATGACTCGGTACGTATTCAAATAGAAAAGCCGTGTGTTTTGAAATATGTCGATGTAAAAACATGGGATTCACTTTCGTCAACGGAAGCAGACATGGAAGCAAGGAAAATTGAAAAAATAGAACGCGAAAAGTTCTTGGAAGATTTATAAAAATATGTTTTACTGTGTATGCATATTTTGCATTTCCTAGATAATAAAAAAAAGCAACGTAAAGGTGTAACGCCTCCAAGTTGCTTTTTTTATTTTTAGCTTTCTTTTAACATTGCTACAATCTGTGTGTCTGCCGGACAAAATGTGTAATTCGAAAGTTCTTCTTTTGTAATCCAGATTGCAGCTTGATGTTCTTTTAAAGTGATTGTTCCGTCTGTAATCCGGCAAATAAAAAAAGTTATATGCAAATCGTCTTTTGTAATATCTGCAAACAGTTTGTCTGTTTTGATTGTGACCGTAAGTTCCTCGTGACATTCTCGAATGACACATTCTTCCGATGTTTCACCCGGTTCGGTCTTGCCGCCGGGAAATTCCCAGAAATCCGCAAATTTTTTTCCTTTCGTGCGTTGGCAAATTAATATTTTATCGTTATCCATAATAATAGCTGCTGTTACTTCAATCATATTTTGCTCCGTTGTCAGTTGTGTGAGAATAACATTTTTTGATGTTTTTAAGAATAAACCTATAATTTTTATTGACATCATTGTTTTATTGAAGTATGAAAAGTTATACTTTTTACACTTGTAAGAACTTATGGGGGCAAATATGGATGCACTTGACGGAAAAAATGCTTGGACTGTAAAAATAGGGGAAAAAGGACAGTTTGTAATTCCCAAAGAAGCTCGTGACATGCTGGGGATAAAGCCGGGTGATACGATTTTGGTTTTGGGAGATGAGGAAAGAGGACTTGCAATATTACCGAAAACTAAAATGAACAAATATATATCTATGATTTTCGGGGAAATAACAAAGGAGAATAACAATGGCTAAAATTGCGTTTTTTTGTATTCCGGCACACGGACACACAAATCCGACTCTTAATGTGGTACGAGAGCTTGTATCACAAGGACATGAGGTTTTGTATTATTCATACAATTGTATGAAAGATAAAATAGAATCTACCGGAGCAAAGTTTATTTCTTGTGATGATTACGACATGGAACAAAAACTTTCACCTAAAGACAGTGTAAGAATAGGTAAAGATTTGGCGTTTTCAACAAAAATTTTGGTTGATACGACTTTGGCACTTGATGACATGGTTTGTCAGCAGATGGAAAAAGTGCGACCGGATTGTATTGTGGCAGACTCGATGGCGGTTTGGGGAAAGTTTGTAGCTGCAAAATTTGGGATTCCGTTTGTTTCCAGTACGACGACGTTTGCTTTTAATCAGCATTCGGCAAAGATAATGAAACAAAGTATCGGTCAAGTGCTGGGAATGATTTTTTCAATGGGCAAAATCCAAAAAGATCTTGTTCGTTTGCAAGAGAAAGGCTATCCGATAAATAATCTTTTAGATATTATTCAAAATGATGATAAGACAAATACGGTAGTTTATACATCTGCGGAATTTCAACCGGCAAGTGAAACTTTTTCCGATAAATATGTTTTTGTCGGACCGCAAATACGTGATGTGACAGAACCAATCGAGAAAACTCATGAAAAACTTGTTTATATTTCTATGGGAACTGTAGTTAATGACAGTATTAAATTTTATCGCAATTGTATAAAAGCTTTCGAAAATACAAATTATCAAGTGATTATGTCTGTGGGGAATCTTGTGGATATGGCGGAATTTACTAATCTTCCCGAAAATATCAGTGTGTACCAATTTGTAGACCAAATAGCCGTTCTTTCTCAAGCCGATGTTTTTATATCTCATTGCGGAATGAACAGTGTAAATGAAAGTCTTTACTACGGAGTGCCGCTTGTGATGTATCCGCAGACGACCGAGCAGGGCGGAGTAGCAAATCGTGTAAAACAACTTAATGCCGGAGAGTTTTTGAAAAAGAATACGGCGAAAAATATTTTTGATGCAGTTGAAAAAATTGCAAATGACAAGCAATATCGTGATAATGCATTGAAGATTTCAGATGGTTTCAAAAAATGCAGCGGTGCAAAAGGAGCTGCAGAAAAAATCTTATCAGTAATAAAAAAATAATTTGTCTTTTTAGCATATAAGTAAATAAAAAAAAGTGTACTTCCGAAAGCTTGACTCTCGGGAAGTACACTTTTTGTTTTTATGGGCTTATTTTTTAAGTATGAAATTCGTCGATTTCATTTCCGATTTGGGTAACGGATTTTTCTACTTTTATAGAAAGTTCGTTGAGCTCTGTTTCTGATATTTCCATTTCTCTTGCACAAGAAGTCATCTTGTCTACACTTGTTTTGATTTCTTCGGTAGTTTCTTGAAGATGACTGATAGTTTCGAGAATTACGCTGTTTTCTTCAGTCATTTCTCTTGAAGCAGTTTGAACTTCTACGGTGTTGTCATTCATCATTTTCAAAGC
>JAXJQT010000335.1:0-1849 GCA_036311025.1 Spirochaetota bacterium | reverse complement strand
TTACTTCACATTATAATAAATTGCTCAATTACGGAATCGATATGGCGATTGAAAAAAAATATTATTATCGTTTGTCGTGGGCTTATCAAGGAAAAAGTGTGGCGTATGCCATTCGCGGTAAATATTCCAGCGTTCTTAAATATTATCTTAAAAGCCTTCATTACAAGAAATTAGTTAAAGATTTCAGAGGGATGATTTATATTTACAACGGAATCGGTTCTTATTACAACTATATAGGAAATTACCGTGAAGCTGTTCAGTATCATCTTTTGGCGTTGAAATATTTGCGGAAAAATCTTGAGTATAGAGAAGTTATCGCAACATTGATGAATCTTGGGATGTGCAGTTTTGTATGTGCTAATGACAAAATGGCTCTTTATTATTTGGAGCGTATGAATAAGATTTCACAACTGAACGGTATTGACGGAATTATGGGGTATACAAAAGAACTCCAAGAATTATTTTTGGCTTTGGTTTATGCATTAAACGGTCGTTATGTAGATGCGTATCATTATTACTGCATTATCAAAGATAAAGATTTTCAAAATCCGTCGGCTACGGCAGAATCGCGTTATTTCTTCTTGCTTTTGAAAACTTTATTTGCCGTACATGAAGATTCTACGGATAAAGTAGATGATTATTTAGTAACTATAGAAGAAGTCTTGATTAACAGCAATCAACAATATCATCTGTTGCGTTTTTATTATCAGGCGTTTTTAATTTATCAAGATTTGAAGCAAATACCCAAAAGTCTTGATATGCTTGCAAAAGGACAAAGTAAGGCTGAAGAATTGCAAAACGTTTTCTTTATTTCGTTATTTGAAAAGCTTTCAATCGGGCGAAAAATAAATATACCGTCTCGAAAATGGTTTAAACGAATAAATATCGGTACATGGATTCAGGCGTCTCATTTGCAGATTAATATTAATGAATTGCACGGAAGAATAAACGAAATTAATCTCTTGAATAAATTACGTAATTATTATGTTTTACCGGATTCGTCGGAGCAATTACTGTTGCGTGTTATGTGTGTGCTCAAGGAAGACCTTTCATTGACGGCGGTTTATTTGTATAGGAAAGAAAATGATGTTTGGACTTTTAAAAAAGGTACGGATATTTCGTTGGAAATTCCGCAAGATAAGCTTGAAGTATGTTTCAGAGAGCGTGCGAGAAGGATTTTATTAAAGCGAAAAGGTGAATGTAAATATTTTCCGGGATTGAATTCTGTGCTTTTTATTCCTATGAAAGTCGGAAATTTTGAATTGGGACTAATGTTTACCATTGATGAAAAATATAGCTTTGAAATTAATAAACACTGTATGAAAGTTTTAAATATTGTAGCGGCACAATTGGAATTGGTACTTGAAAAAAAGATGCGTGAAGATGCAATCTTGGAAAGGAATGAGCGTTTAGAAAAGGATAATAAAGAGCTAAAAATTTTGGCAAATACAGACAGACTGACAGGTGTAAACAATCGTCAGGCGTTGCAACTTTTTTTAAAACGTTCATCGGAACACTTTTTATTACAAGAGAAATCCAAAGGAATATCGGCGTTGTTTTTGGATTTGGATAATTTCAAATATTACAATGACACGTTCGGGCATAATTTGGGGGATTTTCTGCTTATTCTATTTACAAACGTACTTAAACGAAATGTGCGGTCGGTAGATGATTTTATTGCTCGTTTCGGCGGTGATGAGTTTATTATTGTGTTGCCTGATACGCCTCAAGAAAAAGCCGTTTGTGTTGCAAAACGAATCCTTGAGGATATAGAAAAAAGTGAGAATTTTATTCCGAAGATATGTGAGTACTTGGGAAGAATTCCGGATATTCCGGATGAGTATAAATT
>JAXJQT010000334.1:0-4149 GCA_036311025.1 Spirochaetota bacterium | reverse complement strand
TATTTATATAGTTACGATAAAAAATACAAATGAGATTATGGATTTGCGTATATCTGTCAATACTGATAAGAAAACAGATAAAATTTCAATTGGCGAATATTCCGAAGTAATACCTCCTAATTCTACCGGTGAAATAAAAATTCATTTTAATCCTAACGAAGAAGTAGGAACTTTCAGTGAAGTTATAAATATCGTATCCAATTGTGAAACCGAAAAGTTTTCTTTTACTATACAGTTTGACAGTCGTGATTTTGGAAGTGAAGCATTATTAAAAAATTGGAACTACTCGAGCTATGATATTAAAGTTTCTCCGGAGATTACTTCTACTGAGAAAAATTATACAATTACTTGTGATTCTACTCTTACATCTTTATCTTTTACAAAAAACGATTTTGAAGTTTCTGATTATGCATCTGTATATTTAGATGAAAAATTACTTGATTCAACCGGAACAAAGATTTTAATTTCAGATGAAAAAAAGATTGTCGTAAAAGTTGTTTCTGAAGATGGTATTACTGAAAATAGTTATACTTTTACCGTTGATTCTGTAGAAAATTACAATAGTACAGATCTTTCATCTCTTATGTTAAAAACTTCTGCAGAAAAAGAATTCGAAATTGCAACAATATTAAATTCAAAAGATTATCATTCACCTACTGACGAATTTTATCTAAAACCGGTTCCCGTAAATCCTAATGCAAAAGTTTATATCATAGAGGGAAATAATGAATCGGGTAGTTTAATGGGAAATAACGAATACTCAAGTTTATTAAACATTAAAAATATTTCTGATAAAAAGGTAACAGTAAAAGTAGTATCAGAATCAGGTCTTTATTCCAAAATATATAATTATATTAATCCACCAATGGAAGCTCTGTTAAAAAAATGGGATTACTCCGGTTATAATATAAAATTATCATCAGGAATTTCTTCAGCTGAGAAAAATTATACAATCACGTGTGATTCTACTCTTACATCTTTATCTTTTACAAAAAATGATTTTGAAGTTTCTGAGTTTGCATCAATATATATAGATGAGATATTACTTGATTCTAGCAGTACAAGTATTTCTATTTATGATGAAAAAGAGCTTGTCGTAAAAGTTGTTTCCGGAGATAATTTTGCCGAAAACAGTTATACATTTAGCATTGATTCAATAGAAGGTTACAATAGTACAGAACTTTCATCTCTTATGTTAAAAACTTCTGCCGGTAAAGAATTCGAAATTGCAACAATATTAAATTCAAAAGATTACCATTCACCTGCAGACGAATTCTCTTTAAAAGTGATTCCTGCAAATCTTAATGCAAAAGTTTATATTATAGAGGGAAATAATGAAGCCGGTAGCTTAATGGAAAATAACAAATATTCAAGTCTATTAGATATCAGAACTATTTCTGATAAAAAGGTGACTGTAAAGGTTGTATCCGAATCAGGACTTTGTTCACAAATATATAATTATATTAATCCTCCGATGGAAGCTCTGTTAAAAGACTGGGATTTACCTTATGATATTAAATTATCATCCGGGATTTCTTCGGCAGAAAAAAATTATACAATTACGTGTGATTCAGCTCTTACATCTTTATCTTTTACAAAAAATGATTTTGAAGTTTCTGAGTTTGCATCAATATATGTAGATAATGAATTGATTGATTCAAGTAGTACAAGTGTTTCTATTTATGACGGAAAAAGTTTCGTCATAAAAGTTGTTTCAGGCGATAGATTGGTTGAAAACAGTTATACATTTAGTATTGATTCAATCGAAAATTATAATAATGCAAAACTTTTATCTCTTACATTAAAAACTTCTGAAGGTGAAGAAGTTGCCGTGCCATTAAACTCTGATAATTTTCATTCGCCAGCTAATAATTTTTATCTAAAACCGGTTCTTACAAATCCTAATGCAAAAGTTTATATTGCGGGTAGCTTAGCAGAAAATAATATATACTCCGCCTTATTAGACATCAGAACTGTTCCGGATAAAAAAGTAACAGTAAAGGTTATATCCGAATCAGGGCTTTATTACCAAGAATACAATATTTATCCGCCAAGTGAAGCATTCTTAAAAAATTGGGATTGGATGAAATCTGATTGGCTCTCTTATATTACTGAAGTATCACCTATAATTTCTTCTGCAGAAAAAAATTATACAATTGTGTATGAGTCTTTTACAGGTTTAGATTTAGAATTTAAGAAAAAATATTTTGACGTTTCTGACGGTGCATCCATATATATAAACGGGCAAGAACTACTTGATAGCGGTTATATCGATTGCGATCTTGATGATGGAGAATATTTTGTTATAAAAATCATTTCTGAGGACGGACTCACTGAAAATAATTATACATTTACTGTAATAAGAGAATAAGTCCATAATTTTAAACACAAGGAGGCGGAAAAACGCCTCCTTTTTATATATGCCGCTTAACTTTTCCGGAAAATCAGACAATCAAACATATAACGCGAAAATAAACTCACCAAAAAACAACGCCGAATTGCATGGTCAATAGCTTACTTACGATATTGAAAATAGCTTACTTACGATATCGATTATAGCTTAGCCAGGGAAACCTTTCTAGCTAGAAAGGTTTTCGTCAGTAAGTTATTTACGATATGCAATATAAGTTATTATATATGCATGACGTTATTATTTCGCATCACTCGATGATTTTCATCTTTTTTTATGCATAAAAAAACCGGAGACGCTTAATCTCCGGTACAAGTTTAATTTCATTAGTTATCAGATGTCGTATCAGTAGAAACTGCAATCGGTTCATTTGACACTGTTACATTTTCTTCTATCACAACAGGTTCATTTTTTTCCTCAGCAGTCTCAGTCTCCGCAGTTTCCGGTTCTGCTTGTGTCACAACTTCTTCTGACATTTGTGATACTATTTCCGAAGTAGTTTTTTATTCTGTTTCACTTTCAGATATTACGGTTTCTACTTCTTCTTTTTTTTCTTTCTTTTCTTTTTTAGATGAAGATTTTTTTTCTTCTTTTTTAACTTTTACCGGCTCAACAATAGGTTCAGCTTTTGTCACATCTTCATCTGGTACCAATGGCTGTGCATCTTCATCTTCAAAGTCATACCCACCGTCATCATCAAAGAATGAACTGTCATCCAACAATAAATCTTCATCAACTTCGATTGAACCGCCGGAGAAATCCATATCGCCGAATATTCCCATATCCGATGAGAAGTTGGACAATCCTTGCTGACGTTGATTTTTTATACGTGAACAGTCGTCACAAGTCGCCTTAGGCAATGTTCCCGGCAAGAAATATTCCGGATATACAAGCTCTTCATTACAAGCTTCCGACGGTAATTTTCCTGATGCGGCACACACTTTTATACGTGACAGATTTGCCGGCGGCTGAAAGTGCAACGATTCTTTATTTGAAGATAGGTGAGCCATTCGCATATAGTCTACCCAAGTATCTCCCAAGATTACCGCACCGTCTTGTCCGTATCCGAGGCTCAAGCCGTATTGTTTAAATCCAATCCAAATTCCCAATGTAATTTCCGGTGAATATCCTAATACCCAACCGTCACTCCACAACTGCGTAGTTCCTGATTTTGCTGCTAATTCCACATCAGGGAAAGGACGACCGGATGCTACAATTCTACGTTTCGCTTTGTACAAAAATCCGTCCGGACTGTGAACTGTTCCTTTTAAAACATCTGTCACTATAAACGCATTCTGTGCTGATATTACCTGCAATTTCTTTTTATTATCACGATAATATTTTTCCATATTTGCCCACGGTTCCCACACGACACGTCCGTCTCGGTCTTCTACAGATAATATACAGTTCATTACACGGCGTTGTCCTTGATTGGCAAATACTGAATACGCATTTACCATTTCTGCCAATGATACCGAACCTGTTCCCAAAACTGTACTTGCTTCTCGTCCGAATCTGGCGTCAATCTCACTTTGTGCATTTATTCCCAAAAGTTGTGCAGCTCTGTCAATCGGAACTTTATAATTATTATCTTTTCCGATATCATAGAAAATCTTTACAGCCGGAATATTCAAACTTCGTCTCAATGCACGACGAACTGAAACTTTTCCATAGTAAAGTCCCCCGTAGTTTTGTGGTTTGTACCAATCGTCAGAATCTTCCGAACCGAATGTAAATAC
>JAXJQT010000333.1:0-2639 GCA_036311025.1 Spirochaetota bacterium | reverse complement strand
TACATAGCCATTTTGTATGGCTTAACGAATCTCTTATATTTGCCATTTAACTTTCCTCCTTGGTGCTTTGCAATAGACTTGAACAATCTTATTGTACACTTTTGAGGAAAGTTTTTTTGCTATAAGCTTTTGACGCACACCCGCATAGCGGGTGGTTTATTGTGAAAATATTTCGCTTCGCTCCATATTTTCACGGGCTCATGAGCCCAAAAAAAAAGAAGCAGTAAACTTTCTAATCGAAAGTTTACTGCCTCATTATTGGTAATTACTAACTTTTACACAATTTTTCTCACCAAGCTTTTTCATGTGTCAAGTCGCTTTCTATTTAAGCTACGCATCTGAATATATTTTTTCTATCTGATAACTGTCACAACCGATAGGTACACATTTAAATTGTGTTTCTACTTTCTTAAATGTTTCACCACAAATTGTTACTCGCATAGAACTTGACAAAAGCATTAAATCAAAGGCGTTTTCTACTGTTTTTCCCCAGATATTATTTGTTTTCTCTGAATAATTCACTTCCCCGGTACTAAGTCCGGCATAGCATTTTAAATCTGTTGTTCGCTTTATTGAAGTAATACACGTTAATGCTGCATTCACCAATTTTTCCGTAAAGTCCGGTACATCTTTGTACAAACCGCAGACTGCCATATAAACATTTCCGCATACGCTTACAGACATACATGAATAATGTTTCATAATTTTTTCAAACCGTTGAAAGACACTTTCATGGTCTTCTATACTGTCGGAGTTTGAATCTATTCTTAACAACAATACACTGACTTTCTTTGTTTGTGACATTTTTTCAACTGTCTGCGGTAAATGGTCAAAATCACCTTCTTGATGTTCTGAAGATGTTTTTATTGTATTTTTAAAAATTTTGCTGACCTGAACTAATTCCACTACAGGCACTTTATTTACCAAATCAGTTACAAAGTTTCCTTTGTTTGCTTCATCTTTTAATGCCAAAAGCAGTTTAAAATGTTTTTTGTATACACTGCTGCACATATGTGCCAACAAAAATGAAAGTCCCATCAATATTAAAAATATCACACAAAATTCCCACACGGGTACATGTCCCAACGGAGAAGCAAGTAATTTTTGGGGATAAAAATAAAATACATTCATTCCGGAGCTTTTGGCCTTTTGATAAACAGAAAAATATTTTTTCCCTTTATACTCTACAATTCCCGTAGCAGGCTCTACTCTTTCTCCGGCTTTGTATTGTTCTATTAATTGCAATGTTTCGGAATCTTTTAATATCAATCTATCAGTATTCAACTGTAAATATTCATAATATCCGATACCTTCAGCCTTATCAAACAACACGTCATCTTCTTCCAATACATACGTTTCTTTTTCCTCATCATACTCGTAATAATCATCAGACGATGGGTGATTGTAATGAATGACGTTATCAAATTGATCTACTATATAAATAGTACCTTTTTTTAAACTTGAATTACTATTATATAAACGCTCCAAAAAGTCCGGATTTTCAATATTTATCATCACGCCGGCTATCTGATTTTCTTCAAAAATCGGACAAAAGAAATACAAACATTTATCAAGCATATAACCGTAAAATGACAATAATGTCCCGGCAAAAGTCACCATACTGCCGGCTTCTTGCATTCTCAAAAAAGGCGTACTTTGCAAAAATGATTCTATATCAACATTTACATCTGCACTGTTATTTATTTGTTTCAATGTATACCAAGTATTGCGGACTTTATCCGGACATTTTAAATCTAAAAAACAAAAGTTACCGGACATCTTCTCATGAATTTTTAGTACCAAATTCTCATATCCTGCCGGCAAAACATCCGTATGACAGATTGCTTTAAATTCTTCAAAATTGGCAATATCTATAAAATCAACTGCATAACGTTCATAATATGAATCTATCGTCGTAACAACCTGCTCTATACTGTCTGTATATATTTGTTTGTTGCCTTTTTGCATTTTGAACGAAATATTGGCAAAGAAATACAAACTCGAAAACACAACTGCTACAGCAGAAAGTAAAAAAAAGAATAAAAACAGCCAGCTTCTGATTCTCAATTTCATTTTTTAGTTTTCTCCTTATTTTGATAAAAATATCTTATCTTATTTACCGATAACATGCTTTACATCTGCATCAATGAAACATTTTCTTTTACGTGCTCGGCTCGTGTCATTGTCACCAGGCAACCTGTCAACGCCGGCGTATCAATTACAAATCTCAACGCCTCTTTTAACGGATTTTTCATTTTATTCTTTTCGGAAATTGCTTCGTTAAAAAATACCTCATTTGTAAAAATAGGATTTAGATGACGCACATCACGCTTGGAAGGCCGGAAGTTTTCATCTATAGATTTTGAAAATATGCCCTGACACAGCGGACTGTATGCTATAAATCCCAGATTTTCATCCTGACAATGTTTTAAAACTTGCAATCCTTCGTCTTTTTGAAAAATATTAAAGCGATTTTGTACACTTACGTACCCCGCCCCTTTAGTTTCTTTTAATAATTCTACCGAAAAGTTACTTACTCCGAAGTAGCGTATCATTTTTTCTTTTTGAAGTTTTTGCATTACAGAAAAAACTTTGTCCCACGCAGTCTTTCCGTCGGGAAAATGAATCTGATACAAATC
>JAXJQT010000332.1:0-5218 GCA_036311025.1 Spirochaetota bacterium | reverse complement strand
GTGATATATTGCGGTTATGAATGTTATTTTGTTAGCTGCCGGAAGCGGTAAAAGATTTGGCGGGGAATTGCCCAAGCAATATTTATTGATAAACGACAAGCCTGTTTTGTATTATAGCTTGAAAGTATTTGAATGTTGTCCTTTAGTAAAATCAATAAACGTAGTAATCTCAAAGAATGATTTGTCGTTGTACGAGACTTTTCTTGAATCTTATGCAAAAGACTTTAAGAAGTTGAAAGAGCCGATTTTCGGCGGTAATGAGCGACGAGATTCTGTGTTTAATGCGATGTCACAGATGGCAAAAAGTTTTGTCCCGGATGATAATTTGGTTGCGATTCATGATAGTGCCAGACCTCTTTTATCAGAGGATTTGCTTATAGAATTGTATAATACAGCGTATAATTTTGGAGCAAGTGCTCCGGCTTTGTCATTAACCGATACAGTAAAGGAAGTCGATGAAAACGGTTTTATTGTAAATAATCCGGTAAGAGATAAATTAAAAGCAATACAGACGCCGCAGGTTTTTAATTTTGAACAATATTGGGAAGCAATTAAGCTTTGTGAAAAAGAGAATATTCCGGTGACAGATGACAGTGAGACGTTCTTTCGTTTTGCTCAAGGAAAAGTTAAGTTGATAGACGGGGATTTTCGTTTGTTTAAAATTACTTATAAAGAAGATATTGAACGTGCGGAAAAAATAATCAACAAGGAAGACGAATGGAATTTTTAATTGGTAACGGATATGACTTGCATCGCCTTGTAAGTAAAAGAGATTTTATTTTAGGCGGAATTAAGGTTGATTATAATAAAGGTTTTTTGGCTCATTCAGACGGAGATGTGCTTTTTCATGCACTTATAGACAGTCTGCTGGGAGCGTTGGCGTTGGGTGATATCGGGGGGCATTTTCCGGATAAATCGCCGGAATATAAAAACATAGATTCAGCGATTCTACTGAAAAAAACTTTAGAGCTGGTAGCTTCAAACAATGCCAGAATCGGCAATATAGATATAAATGTAATTTGTCAGTCTCCAAAGTTAGCTCCTTATATTTTATCAATTCGTGAAAATATCTCTAAATTGACCGGAGTTGCCTTGAATCGAGTTTCTGTAAAAGCTAAAACTAAAGAAAAGGTCGATGCAGTAGGGAAAGGAAAAGCAGTAGAAGTTTTTTGCAGTGTTTTATTATATAAAAATTAGAAAAAGTTTGAGGTCATTATGAAAAAAAAGTATTTATTTGTTTCGTGGTTTTTGATGTTTGCCATAATGTTGTGTGCGAATACTAATCTTGAAAATCAACTGGAAAAGGGGATTTTTAATATTAAAGAATGGAATCCGGCATTTATAAAGGAAGAAAATCCGTCTTTAATGCTTGCTAAACTTTATCAAAATTACAACAGAACATTTATAAAAAAATACGGTCGAAACAGTGAATTAGAGCTGTTTATCAAGGAAAAGATGCCGTTGGAAGCACAGAAGGCTTTGTGGGAAAATCTTCTGTGGCAAAACTGTTCCAATGAATATCTTTGCGAGAATATCAAGAATCAAATAGTTTCGGATGAATACGGTGAAAATCATTATCTTGATGATTTAAGTTTTATTCTCAGTCCTGAAAATTCGGAAAATACAGAAGAGCTTCTTTTGCGTGCGGACAGAGCTATGAATTATAAGGATAATTTTCGTTTTACCGGAATAGTTCATAATATTGCCAAAAAAGCAAAGATTGAGTCTCGTGTTATAGAAACGGATTATTTTGATTATCTTTTGAAAAAAGATGTCAATCTGATTGATGATATAAAATTCAAAGCCAGATGGGTTTTGAATAATGACGGAACTGTTTTTAATAAAATGGAAGCCAGAGTGAAAAAAAGACTAAAACGACTTTTGTTTCGAACGATAAATAAAACTGTTTTCGCTAATCCGTCCTTGGAGCCGTTGAATGTTCCGGTTTTTCCGGGAGCTGCCGGTTTTGTTACTTTGTTTTTTAATACAGATTGCCAATTTTGCAAAACAGAGATTGAGTATTTGTCAAAAAAACGTTTTGCACAGAAAAAACAACTTCTGCTTGTGAATACGTTGTATAAGGATGAGCCGAAAAGTAAGGAAGATACTAAAAAGTTTATAGATGAAATCGGTTGTTCTTTTCCTACATTTATTGATAAAGAAAATTCCATTGCTCAAAAGCTTGGATTCTCCAGTTTACCTGTGTTTTTGTATGTTCCGCCTCAAGGCGGCGAGGCGTTATTATTTGAAATGAAAATTCCGGGTAATATACTAGAAAAATTAAATTGGCTAACAGAGGATATAAAATGAAAAATGCAGTAAAACAAACTCACATTGCGACTGTTATATATCGATTAATGCCGTTGTTGTTACTTTTTTTTATAGGTTTGGTAAAAACTACAACGCTTTCATATCATCAAAAAGTTTTTAAGACTGTATTAATTTTAATTTCGTGTTTAGTTTTAGTTTTATTTGTTTTTCTTTCATACAAAAAGAAATCTCAGTTGTCATTGTTGCATATTTTCTTTGCGGCATTTTTGTTTCTGTATTTTTTTCAATATATAGCAACATTTTTTTCCGGTGAAATCAGTTATGACCGTGAGTATTACATAGCAAACTATGTTTTTTTGCTGTTGTTTTCATTTTTTACAAGTATGTTTTTTAATGATGAGTCAGATTTTTTGTGGGTAATGAAAGCGATTGCAATATTGATGGTAGTTTTGTTTTGTATTTCAATGCACGACTTTATTAATTATGTTTCTTATCCGAAAGCAATCAACACAACACTCTACAGAACTGTTTCGGCTAATTTGTCAGTCAAAGACAGTGAACAACTTGATTATTTTTATGAAGCGACTTCGAAAAATTATAAATTAAACGTGCCGTTAAATAAGGCAAATAAGAGTGCCCTTAAAATTCTACTTAAAAAAGGGAAGTATTATTCTACCGTAAACTATAAAAGTCTGATGACTTATTTCAGACCGGCACTTTCTTTCGGAAATACAAATTATTTTGCTGCATATCTGATAGGATTGTTGCCGCTGGCGATAATGGCATTTTTTTGCCTGTTTGATAGGAAGAAATCTATAAAGGAAAATAAAACAGCGGTAATTTATGCAATTATGGCGTTGCTTGGGTTTGTTCCGCTTTTGTTTACACAAACAACATCTGCATTTTTAGGTTTATTTATAACTTGTTTGATTTTGGTAATTCCTTGTATTATTTGTGCTTCATCAATTTCAAGAAAGACAAAAATAATTTTGTTATCTGCGGAAGTTTTTATTTTCTTGATATTGCCTTTGGTGACATGGTTTGTTTTGCCGGATTTAATAGGGACATTATTTCCTCGTGTTATAAAAAAATTGAGTGCTCCGGAGTTTGCGATACGTGACAGACTAAACGGTTGGACACCTGCATTGCAATTGTTTTTAGAACATCCTGTTACCGGGGCCGGACTTGGAACAGTTTATCCCGCATCATTTAAGTATATTTCAAAATATTTTTATATTTATTCGAACAGCAATTCATTTAAACATGCTCATAATGAATATGTGGAGCTTTTAGGTGAGGGCGGCGTTTTAGCGTTAGGCTTATTTTTATTTCTTTGTCTTTTTATAATAGTGAATATGATTAGAATATATTTAAAAAAAGATTGCAGTAAAATTATGCGTTATGCAGCGTTGGGGATTGCCGCCGGTATTTGTTCGATATTAGGACAGCAATTTTTTGATTTGTCATTGAGAATGAGTGTGACAATGGCTGCATTTTTTTGGTTAATCGGAGCTGGTTTTTTCCTTATATCAAAATGTCCGTTTGATAATTTGAAATTACAAATCCTATGGCAAAAAAAGATTTCGGTACCGAATTATATTATTGCAACGGTTGCATTGGTGTTGATTTTGATTAGCTGGAGACTCGCGTATCCGTTGTTTAGTGCCGAATATAATTTGGTTCAAGGTTTACGTTCAAGAAATCAAAAAGAAGTATTTTTGGAAAAAGCTCATAAAGCAATGCCCGGAAATCCGTATGTATTGAATAATCGCTTTTCTTATTACAGTGCAATGATGCAAAACGGAATTTCACAATATGAAAGATTGTTAGAAAATAGTGAAGAAAATAAGCTTAATTATATAAGAACTTTTATTCAAAATATGTACCAAAAGGCGTATTCTGATATTGTAATACTTTCACAGGCAATTCCCGGTTATCAGGATATTTGGAGTAAACGTTGTTCATTGAATATCCAATATTTGCGTTTTATTACAATGAATTATAATATTTCACCAAAAGATGAATTTATCGATGCGATGGCTTCTTTGAAAACTCAAATATTAGATGATTTGGAAAAAAGTTTGAACCAAAACTTTTTAAATATATCAAATCATGTATCCAGAATATATCTTCTGGCAGAATCCGAAAATCTGGATAGTATCAGCGGTGCCGTGAAAGAATATTTAGAAGCAAAACTATTGATTGATTATGCAAAGAAGAAGCGTTTGTTGCAAGAAGATATAAAAATATCATTTACATCTGAAAATGAATCAAAAGTCGAAGAAATTGATAATCAGTGGTATTTTTCAATTCCCGAAGATTTTATTAAAAACACTTGTACCGCTATGATTGACGGAGCTAATGTTGGAAAAGAGCTGGAAAAACTCTATAGTGCCGTAATTAAAAAGGGAAATAAATGAAGAAAATAATAAATATGATAGTGATTTCTTCTTTTTGTTTACTGTTGATTTGCAGTTGTAATTCATTGAAAAGTAATATCGGAAAGAGTTTTTCGCTCGGAGATCATTATGATGATGAAATAACTTCTGATAATGTTTATAAAAATTCAGAATTAGATTTCTCGATACCTTTTAATGAAAAATGGATATTGAAAAATCAATATCGTCATTTTGATAATTTTGAGAAAATGTTTGTAGATCAATTTAATTCAGAGACAAGTGAAGTTTTGTTTATCGGATATAATGATGAAGATAAATGTGGAGTGCGGTGTTTTGTTTCGGAATTAGGAATGAAGAATCAAGATTATTTTGAGAAGTTAAAAGCTCAGGAGTCTGTGACTTTAGGAAAATATAAAATTGATTATTCTACGACAGAAGATTTGGAGTTAAAAAATTTTGAATGTTATCATACCGTAATGGAATTGACGTTAAATGCAAATAATATATTTGTATATGACTCAATCTTTTTTAAGGATACACTATATAAT
>JAXJQT010000331.1:0-7014 GCA_036311025.1 Spirochaetota bacterium | reverse complement strand
GAATTTAGCGAATTAAGTATTCCATCAATTGGGCAAGAAAGGGCGGTTCCTCCATAACGACATTAGAGAGGAGAATGATTGCCACTTTATCCTTAAAATTCAACCTTTGCCAATGTCTCAATCCTGGCAATCCTCCATCATGTCCAAACCAACCATTATCGAACTGCCATAAACCACATGCATAAGGATTTGGGTTAAAATTCAGACATTCCTTCCAACTGTTAACAGACAATATATCGGCATTTAGTATAGCCTTGCACCAAAGTCCTAAATCTGTTAGCGAAGAAACAACGCTGCTATCACCACTATCCATGGAAGGTCTGCCACAGGAAAAAATTATATCATCATGTTTGACATATCCACAAGCATCTGCGTCACGCCCATTCATGTGTGTATATTTCAACCCAAAGAGCATAAATATATCACTCATTACATCTGAAAAAGACTTGTTGGATACTATTTCCAAAATGTAACCAAGTAAAAAATAATTGGTATTGCTGTATCTGCCATCTGAGCCTGGCTTAAAATACAACGGTAATTCACCAATTAGGTCAAAGCATTCTGAAAGACTAACAGGGCGACATTCAGAAACAATGCATTTATTAAACTCGATAACATCAGTTGGTGCTATTCCGTGCTTTGATTCATATTTTTGGATTGCGTCAGGGATAATTCTATCACTGATATAATCGGGAATACCACTTGAATGATGTAACAGATGACAAATTGTAATATTCTTTCCTTGGGGATATTGAGGAAAGTACTGGTCGATTGTATCATCTAAAGAAAGTTTTCCCTGTTCTATCTGAAGGAAAATGGCTGCTGCGACAAATTGCTTAGACAGCGAAGCTAATGTAATTGTAGTATGTGATGTGAAGGGAGTGTTTGTGCTATGGTCAGCATTACCTTGACAATATTCAAAAACAACTTGACCGTCTTTAAGAACAAGCACTCCACCTTGAAAATCTCTTGGGATAATATTTTCAAATGATTTCATAAAGATTTCTCCATCAAATTCAAGTTTATCTAACTGTTCGACCTATTGGAATTTCTCTTTCCAAAACGAATCGTGCTATTTTCAAATTATTCTCCCAATTCTGTCGGTAAATCGTTCCAAAGTTCAGTTCGTGTTTTGTATTTTTTCAGGCGTTCCACGATTTTTTTATCGGGAGTCGGATAAATTACAAAGCCGTCAATCTCTCCTTTTTCCGGACGAATGGGGAAAGCAAGATGTTCCCGTTCTAATGAAAATTGAGCATTTACGCCGTCTTTGTTGCCTCTTGCGTCAAGGCGAATCCATTTTCTTTGCTCTGAAATATACACGCCGTTTAATCCGTGATAAATCAAAACCGGAGCTGTCTCGTCATCTAAAATCAATTTTTGGTAACAAAAACCTGTCGGAATAGATTTATATCGCAATAATGCGGCAAGTAAATGCGACTTTGCAAAACAAATTCCGTGTCTTGCATTTAACACTTGGGATGCACTGCACGTGATTTTATCTTCATTTATATCTGCCGAATGCGAAATATTATCCCGTACAAATTCATAAGCCATTTTTATATATTCAATCTCGTCGCCGGCTTTTCGGAACAAAGAATCTGCAAGTTGTTTGATATTTTCATTTGAATAGTCAATTTCAGTTTCTTCTTTTATATATGCGTCTAAATTGTCAGTTGCCGGGCGTATCTTTGTTCCGATTTCTTCCATGTCTCCAATCATTCTGCCATAGGAATTTTTTATTACGCCGCCTGATAAAAGATGGTTTTTCACATTTTTTTGCAAAGATGTGTTTTCCGGCAAAGTGGCAAAATCTTTTGACTTTGTGTTAAACAGCCATTCAATAAATTCTGTGTCTGTTTCGCCTTTGTCAAAGATTTCAAATCTGTTTTGAAAACTGACGATGTTAGAATTTGCACTCAGCATATTTTTTAATTGCTCATCCAAAAGCCATGAATGACAGCGATATTCCGCGTTTTGCAGCGACGGAAAATATTTTGCAAAAAACTTTTGTGCTTCCTGTAATGATTTATCAACAGCTTGTGGTGAAAAATCTGCGTCCGACGGAATGTGTAAATCTATAAAGTCGCCTTTTTCATTCGGAATAATTTCATATTCCAATTCTCCGATTCTGAACAAATGACAGCCAGCTTGCCGAGTAGTCCACCACCAACGGTCAAAACAGAATTCGCCCGTCATTTTGTGAGTTTCATTAATAAAGCGAGTAAAACATTTCATTGTTGCAAAATATATATCATCAGAAATTCCTTTTGCCTGATAAACATCGTAAGCATCAACACACGCTTTAAGCATGCAAGAAAGAATTTTTATTCCGTCTGAATCTTCCGAAAGTAAATCTCTAACTTGGTTTAAAGCTGTTTTCATATTTGCGTATGAAAAATAATCTTTTTGCAATTCATCAATTTTTTGGAAATCAAAACCTTCCGCAAATGCAAAAACTTTTTCTTTAACGGGGGATTGTAATTCTATTTTGTCGCATAATGTTGATATGTTCATTTATTTTACCCGATGATATTTTTGTATTATTCTATCCATTGAATAAAAAGAGTTTTGTCTGAACTGTTATATCCTGCGTTGCTATAAAAGTTTAATGTCTTTTCTTTTGTGGAACCGGTGAGCAACATCATTTTATAACAGTTTTTATTTTCTGCAATTTTCTTTGCATAATTCAAGCATTCTGTTGCATATCCTTTTCCGCGATAATCTGAATGAGTGACAACATTCTCAATGAAAGCATAAGGTCTTATATTTCTTGTCAAATTAGGAATAATAACGCATACACAAGAAGATACTAATTTACCGTCTATTTCATTAACAATGATATGATGATTTTTATCTTGAAGAATTGTATTCCATGTATTTTGTAAATGTTCTGTCATTTCTGGGATTGTTTCTTCATGCAAGTGCAAATATAATTCTAATATCTTTATTAACTCATTTTCATATATTTCTCTAACCATTATTGTATCCCTGTGAATTCTTATTTTCCATAATTAACACCTCAACAAAATTGGGATATTTTTTTATTTTCAATTTTGTTCTTCCATTTCTTTCTTGATTGGTTGTTGAGCGTAGTCGAAACACTTCATTTCGTTCAAAACTAAAGTTTGCAGTTCTTGTTTTGGAATCAAAAGCTCATAGTCAGAAACGGCTATTGGTTTATTAACATCTTGCAATGCAAGTTCCACATCAAGATGATCTTTTTCTGCACAAAGAATAATTCCAATAGATTGATTTTCTGTTTCTTCCTTTTCTAATTTATCCAAAAGTGAAAGATACATATTCATTTTTCCGATATATTCGCTTTTGAATTCGCCGATTTTTAAATCTATGGCAACAAGACAATTTAATTTTCTGTTAGAAAACAATAAGTCAACAAAATATTCTTTGTTATTGTATTCAAGTCTAAATTGATTTCCTATGAATGCAAAACCTTTTCCTAGTTCCAGCATAAATAGTTTTATTCTTTCGATGAGGCGTTTTTCCAATTCTATTTCTGCAATAGGTTCTGTTACTCCCAAAAATCCCAGATTATACCTATCTTTTAAAATTTCATTGGCCTGTTGTGCTTGAATGGTTGGAAGAGTTTTTGAAAAATTATTATCCCGTAACTCATTTTTATGAACAGAAAAAGTGTTCATTTTTATGGCATTTAGCAGTAAATCTCTATTCCAGTTTTTTGAAACCGATTCTGTTGCATAAAAATAAACTTCCTCATCAGAAAGTTTTTTGTTTATTAATAATAAATTATGTCCCCATTGCAAAACTGCTACAGCTTGTAGCAGTTTTTTGTCTGACTCTGCGTAGCGTTCATAAAAAAGTTTCATATTCCATAAATTACGAGGAGAAAGCCCCATATCAGGAAAACTATCTTTTAAATCCACAGAAAGCCGATTTATAATATTACTTCCATATCCGCCTTCAATTTTTTTGTCATGCAAAAGTTTTCCTAAATTCCAATAAGTTGTGCTTACAGTTGAATTGATTTGTAAAGCGATTGCATTCCTAGAAACATTTATTTGTGTTATGGCTGTGTTTAGAATTTCTATGTATTCATTTTCACTATTGTTTGATATTTCATTTTTCATAGCTTTCCTCCTCAAATTTTGTGTAGTAAATTATTGTGCTGCGGTTATCACACACATCCTTACAAATCCGAATTATCAAATGTTTTTATACATTCAGGTAATTCTCTAATATCTGTAATAACAGCTAAATCGAAAATAATAGATAAATTCTTATTTTTCATATTCCTATAGTTCAATATTCTTTTTTAGTAATCGTTTCCATTTTCTTTGGCGATGTGCGTAAAAGGAATTTGCTTATGATTATAAAGTAATGTTTATCTAAAATAAAGTTCTGTTTCTGATTATAATACATCTTGACAAGTAAAAAGGGTTTTAATATTATTTCTTTATGGAAACTAATAAGCAGTACCTATCAGTGGATGATTTATCTTCCTTTTTACATTGTACACCTCAATATGTAAGGAAATTGATTCGAGATGGCAAAATAAAAGCTGAACAAGTAGGAAAAACTTGGGTAATTAGTCCAAGCGTATTACATGATAAAGAATTATTGTTTAAGCTTTCAAAAGATATTCCAGATCAAATTTGTACAATGAATAATAAATCAAATTTTATTGTTTTAAGCTTTTTCACAGGGGCAATGGGATTGGATTATGGAATAGAAAAAGCAGGTATACATCCTGTTTTGGCTTCTGAAATAGAACCAAATGCCCGAAAGACTATTCTACTAAATAGACCAAATATAGGTTTGATTGGAGATATAAACGAATATTCTGCTTCTGATATTAGAAAATTTGCAGACATATCAGAGAATCGAGAAATAGATTTAATTATTGGAGGTCCTCCTTGTCAAGCTTTTAGTACAGCTGGACAACGAAAAGGATTTCAAGATAAAAGAGGAAATGTTTTCTTAACTTTTATTGATAGAATTCTTGAGTTAAAACCCAAATACGCTGTAATTGAAAATGTTAGAGGAATTTTATCAGCTCCTTTTGAATCAGAAGAAATGGAAAAACGATTTGGATTTGCTCCAAAGACTCCAGAGGAAAAAAAAGGTGGGGCATTACTTTTTATTTTGAATAAACTTGAAGAAGGGGGATATACTGTTACATTTAATCTTTATAATGCTGCAAATTATGGAGCTCCACAAAAGCGAGAACGTGTTGTTTTCTTTTGTTCACGAGATGGGGAAAAAGTTCCGTATCTAGTACCTACAAATGATGAATTTGGAAATTATAATCTCCCAAAATGGAAAACTGTTCGTGAAGTTTTAGAAGGTTTAAAAGAAGATGAACAAAAAGCTATGAATTTTCCAGAACGAAGATTGAAATATTTTAAAATGCTTAAGGCAGGTCAGTATTGGAAACATTTACCAAAAGAAATTCAATATGAAGCAATGGGGGAGAAGTTAAAACTAGGTGGAGGTAAAACAGGCTTTTTTCGCCGATTAGATTGGGATTCCCCCTCTCCAACATTAGTTACAGATCCTACAATGCCTGCAACAGATTTATGTCATCCAGACAAAAATAGACCACTAAGTGTACAAGAATATGCAAGAATTCAAGAATTTCCTGATGATTGGAGATTCTTTGGAGAGATGAAAGATGTTTACAAACAAATTGGTAACGCAGTTCCAGTTAGTTTAGGATATGCTATTGGCAAGCAAGTAAAGAAATTGCTTGCTGGTGAAACTTTAGAGATGCCTCCTTCTAATTTCCCTTTTTCTCGTTATACATATACAGATGATGTATCAGTAAGAAAAGTAATTGAGAAAAGATTAAATAAAAGGCAACCAGAATTAAATTTTTCTTCTTAAGTTATTTTCTTAAATGAATATTTTGTTGTAAGTATTTTTCGACGAATGATTTAAAACCTTCTTCTGATAAACTCAAATTTTTCATAGGTTCTGGAACTTTCTCCCACATTGTTTCGCCTGTTAAAGCTTCTGTTCTATACCACTTATGAATAGATGTACCTTCTCTAATCTTGCTACTGGAGGAATTCTCTGTATTGCTTCTATTTTTGATTTGTAATTCAAACCATACTCCATTTTCAAATTTTATAAAATCTATTGCTTTTACAAAATTACCACAACACCATGCCCATCCAGCTTTTCTTAGTTCTGAATCTAAATATCGTTCTAAGAGAGTTCCTACTGCATTTTCAGAAGCCATTGACTGTAAATGAGTTATTTTTATTTTGTCAGTTTCTTCTTTTGTATAATCAAAAACTGTTTGCATAATAAAACTTACCATTTCATCTGGAATTGTTTGTGGTAATTTAGGAATAGTGGGAGAATGAAATCCGTTAAAATAAGAAATTGCTAATTGTTTTATTCCTTCTTTTGTAGAAACATCAGGAATATTCTTTTTAGAACGAACAGAAAGTTTGTCAGGAAATTGATTTAAATATTTTATTATAGTTATAAAAGACTTACGCAAAGAAGTCTCAATATCATAGTCTGGGGTTAATTCATCTAATATTTTATTACAATTTTTTTCTATACTCATGCTATAATTATCGGAAAAAAAGTAATTTTACTTACCAAAGAAAATAAGAAATTACCCTTTTCTATAATTCTATATTCTTCCTTATTCAATCTTGATTTTATATTCATCATCTATCAAAACATAATTTACGCGGTGTTTTATGGCAGATTCCTGCATTTGCTTATTTTCTTCTATTATAATGTCGATTGTGCAGCTGCTATCGTCCAGGCGATTTTCTATTACATTGGCGTATTTTTTTATGTCATCAAAATGAGTTTGAATGTATTTTTCACTCATTACAAGACAATAATATTTGATGTTAGCAAGATAATCTTGTTCAAAGTCTTTTTGCCAATCAAAAGGAATATAGCAACCTTCCACAATCAAATTCTGATTATTTTCTATTGCAGTTTTTATCATTTCACGAACAATGGGCCAAAGATATTTCGTCAAAGCTTCATCTGCATTGGTTGGAG
>JAXJQT010000330.1:0-2095 GCA_036311025.1 Spirochaetota bacterium | reverse complement strand
GATTTATCATCTATATAATCACAACATTTTATAAACAACTTTCCGCCGCGTATAACTTTTTTTGTCTGAAGCAATGATATTTCTCGGTTGTGTATATCAATAAAAAATAAATCATTAATCACCGGTTTTTTTGTATCGGGCATATCAAAAAATGCCGCCGGATTAAGCAATCTGTTATGTTCAATATCTTCCAATTCGACATGAAGTATTTGCTCATCATTTGTTCCGCTGTTTCCTGACAACCCTATAAACTCATTTTTTGAATAATTTAAGATTCGCTCATCATACGAATCATCTGCAATACTTGAATAATGATAACGTTGATTTAATGTTCTGTTTTGTAACATAATAAGGTTTCCGCACGGATAATGTATACTTTCCGGTCTTTTTTTGTTGATAAATACCAACTCGCAATCTTCCTTTGCAAAAAAAGGTACATTTTCCCCCTGCAAATCTATACCGGTTTGAAAATGTGTCCCTTGATTGTCTGCGAATTGAGAAACTATTGAAAACGAAGTATCATCATCTTGAGAGAACAACGGAATACAAATTATTATTAAAAATAAACAACAAACTAATCGGTACATATATTTTGACATCATGAAACCATTTTCCTACGCAATATATAGATTTCTTTATCCAATTTAAAATAAAAAGTCTTGTCATCATAAACTCTTAGATTCGATATATCACTGTAAGACTCCTGATAAAAAGAACGAATGCCGTTATCATTATAAATATACAGATATTTCATCGAATCTTTTTCGCTCAACAGGATTATCTCATTTTGCATATTTACTTTGAAATCAACCAACTCACCTTGAAATTCCAGCGAAGTATTCTCTTGCGTATCAATAGAATACAACTCTAAAGCATTTTCCGTCTCATAATAAACCGTATTATTATAAATATTCACCAACGGGGAATAACGAGAATTACTTCCGGTAGGAAACTGGGCTACTTGTACTTTTGCATCAACATCATAAACAGTAAGCAACTCCGGATATAAACCGGATATTTCGCAAAAATATTTGCCCTCAGGAGAATAACAGCTTGCCTTTGCTATTTTAATTTCAGGCTTTCTTTGTTCACATGTAAAAACAACTTGTGCATTTCTGTTTAGTAATTGAGAATGACCGTCGGCATACGAAATTGCCGTATCAAAATCAGGCGATGTGGATACACTGCATATCAATGAATTGTCATAATATTCACGCAATAAAGGCTCGCCGTTAAAATAAAACAACGACAAATTTCGTCCGTTATCCTTAAACACATGTACCACCGAGCTGTCATCTTTTATATACGGATAACAATCTTTTGTTCGCTGTTCATTCAACAATGTCCCGTTAGGTGAAAAAAACTGCAACAAAGTCCCGTCTTTTTTATATTTGACAAAACCGTTCATATTTCCCGCAACGAAACAATTCTCATCATTTAATATGGTTAAATCTTCAATAAAAGTCATAGCTTCTTTTTCTATCGAAAAATACGCAATTATGTCACGTTCTATAAAATAAGCATCAGGCTGTGTAATTTCCATTGAATCCTCAGTCCCGATAATCGAATCTACCTTATAAATCGGGCGTGTCGAAAGGTTGACCGGAAAAAATAATGTATAGATGAAAGACACTGCAAAGAGAACTGCAAATGAACTACTTATAAAAACTGTTTTTTTCATAGCGAGGATTATATATGAGAATATTATGTTTTGTCAAACCGTCTTTTTAGTTTTACTGATAAAGCAACTATGAACAACAAAGACACCATACATCCTTAAAAAGTGCTCCATCTCTTGAAACCGCATCTATATTTTTTTACAACTTCTCTATTTCCGCTGCTGCAAGCCCGGCAAAAAAGAGCAATCATAAAAATTTGCAAAACCAAACTTGCCTGTTAGTAAACAAGTTTACAGTGATAAATAAGAACTTCTCTTATTTCATAAGAGAAAAATAAATGTGAAGACAAAAAAAATCACCTTGCAAAAGAAGGTGATTTTATGAGCAAGAAAAGGGACTCGAACCCTCGGCATCGACCTTGGCAAGGTCGCACTCTACCAACTGAGTTATTCTTGCATTGATATAATGCCTTATAT
>JAXJQT010000329.1:0-2957 GCA_036311025.1 Spirochaetota bacterium | reverse complement strand
TTGAAAATGCGAACTATCCGCTTGAAATATCCGTGAAAGTGATTAATATTAACGTAGATAAAGAAAATCCCATTTTGAAACGTTGCGAGGCATTGAAAGAATACTCGGAATTTATTGAACAGGTGCGTTCTAATATAGAAAACAATGTTCCTGAACCGCTTACAAATGCGATAAAAGAGACAATCAAGAGAGGTTTTCTTTCTGATTATTTAAATCGAAAATCTACGGAGGTACAAAATATGTTACTGGCAGAATATGATTACGACACCGACATTGCCGTTCAGCGACGAGAATCCTTTGAAGATGGATTATCTCAAGGTGCAAGAGAAGCTAAGCTTGAAACTGCTAAAAGTATGAAGCTAGAAAATATGTCGATTTCTATGATTTCCCATTTTACCGGACTGACACCGGATGAAATAGAAAAACTGTAAGTTGTAAGAGTCTTAAACACGCTGTTCGAGCTGGCTTGAATATACTATGTGTAAGAAAACAATCTTACAGATGTGTAATCTTTACAGGATACGAACCGTAACCAAAGTTGAACATAAAAAAAGACCGCTATGAAAACATAACGGTCTAAAAGCAAAGAAGAAAAACTAATTGAGTTTAAATTTATTTAACAAATCTTCCATAGTACTGATATTTTCTCTTGTTTTTGAGGCCATATCAGAAACATTTTGTGAAGAAATCTCAATTTCACCGGCACCGACTGTCATTTCATCCATTCTTGATTTTACTATATTTGTCGCATTATCAAGATTTTCGGAAGCGTCTTCCATCATTTTAAAGTTGTTTGCCATTTGTTTAGATGTAGTTTGAACTTGGCTTGTAGCGTCGTTCATATCTCTTAATGCTATGAGAATTTGTTGAGAAGCATCTTTTTGCTCTTCCATAGCATTGTTTATTTCATGAACAAGTCGTTCAGTACTTGTAACTTTTTCAGAGATTTGTTCTACACCTTGAGCCGAAAGGGCAGAGGTTTTTACAACATTTTGGATGATTTTAGTGATACTTTCCAGTTCGGCTTTTATTGCTTTTGATTGCATTGCAGAATTTTCTGCCAACTTACGTATTTCATCGGCAACTACAGAGAATCCTTTTCCGGCTTCTCCGGCATGAGACGCTTCAATTGCTGCATTCATAGCGAGTAGGTTGGTTTGATTTGCAATTTGTGAAATTACATCATTTGCTTCTGCAAGATGCAGTGACTGTTGAGCCATATTATTCACTTGTAATGTAACTTCGTCCTGATTCTTTTTACCTTCTTTTGTAATGTTTATTAGTTGATGATATTCTTCTGCCATTTTAGAAATAGAGTTTGATACGGAATTTATGTTTCCTATCATTTCTTCTATTGAAGCCGAAGATTCAACTATTCCGGTTGATTGATTTTCAATTAATTGGTCAAGGTTGTTTACACCTTCACTGTTGATTTTCAATATTCTATTAATTTTTGTAAGTGCTTCGTGTTGTTCAGTCACGGAGTTTTTTACATCGTGAATATGTGAAACTATTTGTGCAACTGCACTTGCAGATTGTACAGAGTTGGATGCTAAAGATTCACCGATTTCTTTTAAGGCAGCTTCGGCTTTATCAATTTCTATTAATAATAGATTTTGAGAATTAACAAATTTATTCGTTTCTTCAAAAATGAAACCAAGTTCATCATGTATAAGAATAGGGATTCTGTAAGTTAAATCTATTTCGCTGCTTGAATTATCATTAAATTTGCTGAATGCTGTTTTAGCGGTTTTTAATCTTTTCATTACGCTGTGAGAGATTCCCCATATCGAACAAATTGCGATAAGAATTAACATGAATGCATTAATCGGCATTCCTGTTCCCAGTATTTCCATGGCAACTTTGTTGATGTTTCTTACAGGATTTCCTAAGAATAATAAAATTCTGTCGTCCGGATTGTCAGTCATTAATCTGAAATATAAAGCTATATATTTCACACCTTGTATAACAACTTGTCTTTCGTACATTTTATTATTAATGTAAACAGAATTTGCTATGTCATTGTAAGCTGCATTATTTTTTAAGCTGGTTCCTACAACGGCTACTTGCTTCATTGTAGATTTTGAATATATATCGTCTATCAAAATATTCAACACACAATCCATTGTGCTGGATATATTTGCTAAATATGTATCATTAAAAAGTTCTCTTTCTACTATAAGAATAGCTTCTTCATCTTCATTAATAGTAATATAGCTGGTACCGATTAATACTAATTGACCGTTATTCGATGTCAGTGCGATAGTCGGTTGCAGCGATGCTCTTTGAATAATATTTCTTTCAATCTTAGAAGAAAATTCGACAGTTTTATCTGAAGTAAAAATAATTTCGTGGTTTTTATCTAAAATTGCCATTTTAGCAAGGTTAAAAGTTTTTATAGATTCAGATAACCATAGATTAAGAAGTTCATTCGGAATTACGGCAGCATCTTTTTGAAAATAGCTTAGCAACATTCTAAAACTTTCTTTTTCAGTTTTAACATTGTCAGTTAAAATCGTAACCTTTTTTTCTAAGGTTCTAAAATCGTCTTTTATAAGTGTTTTGGGGATTTCAATTTTTAAAATTAAAGCTAAGAGCAAAACACCTAAAATTGCTGAGGTCAGAATCGGTAGTAAAATACCGGAGTATAGAGTTTTCTGTTTTCCCATAATATTACACTCCTTTTTAAACTTAAACTCTAAAATCCGTGTATAACATAAAAAATGTTTTTGTGTTGAAAAAAGTGTTAAAAAATAAATCATTCGGCTATATAGGCAATATATAATAAATTATAAGTATTTTGAATGTTTAGACAGTTACATTGTGTATGTGAAATATTAAGAAAAGATATAAAAGGAAAAATTATACAAGCATTAGAATAAAAATTAAGAGGGATTTATAAAATGCGAGCGGGGAGACTCGAACTCCCACACCGAAGGCACTAGATCCTAAGTCTA
>JAXJQT010000328.1:0-4057 GCA_036311025.1 Spirochaetota bacterium | reverse complement strand
GTATTTGCTAATAACTGTAAGCTGTTGGAGATTTTAACAGGTAAATAAATATTTAATTGGCTAAAAATAGAAAAGTGTACTCGCAATATCGCAAGTACACTTTTTTTGTATTAATTAGAAATAATAGTAATAAGAATTAACATAAAATTCATCTTGCTCATTCTTTTTGATATTCCCTTCATTTAAATAGTAACCTATATTTCGAGATATATCAGTCATAACTTTTATTTTCACAGTCTTATAGTTTGCATTATCATTAAATACTACATGAGTAGCATTATCAGGAATTGTAATTTGATATACATTTTGATTATATTTATTTTTAGTTAAATAACTCATCTTATCATTGGATATTTCCTTATTATTAGAGTCGAAAAACCTAGCATAGATATCAGTATGCCATCCTAGATTATCTGAAAATCTTATTGTCTTCACTCGTTCGACAATTTCTATCAGGAAAGTATTGCTATTTTTTTTGGTTCCAAATTTGGCTTTCCCATCAATGACATCAACTTCTTCACCGGAGTAATAATCTCTTAATTTTTTTGCATTTAATGAAAGAACATTCAATTCTACCTCTTTTGGGGAATCTGCGATTACAACAATGACTTTGTCATTATCCTTTGTACGTGAAAATCCATATAAATCAGAATTATAACCAAAATCAATTCTTTTATGTTCTCCGGCTCCTATTGCAATGTGTCTTTTGCGGAAATTTAAAACCTTTGACCAATGTGCATGAATCTCTTCGTTGAACGTATAACCTAGATTTGCGATGTGACATTTGTCTCCCGGTAACCATGGCATTTGAGAACGAGTTTTTTGGTCATTATCATTTCCGCAACTTGCATTTGAATCTATTCTTCCGGCCTCGTCTCCGTAAAAAATCTGAATCGCACCGGGACACATTGCAAGTAATGTACCTGCTAATTTTTGTTTTTCAATATTTTTATTTATAGTCGAATAGAAAAGTCCGCTTCTGTCATCTGTTATGGAATAGGTATCATGTGAACTGATGTAACTTAACACATTAAAAGCAGAATCGTTATTTGTAGAATCTGTATTTATTGTATCTGCGTATTTTTTATAAGTACTGTCTATACTTGAAGCTCTGCCATAATTTACAGCTGTTTTCACCTCAGGACGAAAGGCAAAATTAATCATGGAATCAAATCCTCCATCAGTATAATAACTGTCATTTGTTACACCATGACCAAAATGTTCACCTGTCATCCAAAACTTTAAGTCATCTTTAGAGACTTTATCGGTCAAGTTTCTATTTTTCCATTTGTTATAACGTTTAACACATTTCGCTTTTAATTCATTCCATGTTGCAGTACTTACATTTTTTGCACTGTCACATCTAAAACCGTCAATTCCGAATTCTTCAACCCATTTGCTCAGCCAATCTGTAAGATATTCTTGCACGGTATAGTTTTGATAATTTTGCAATTCAACAATTCTGTAATCTTCATATCTGTAGTCTTTATATGGATAATATGGTTTTTCAGATGAGTTTTTTTCCAAATTGTATTTTGCTTTTAAAAACGGAGGGATTTCTACAGTATTCTTCGAGTCGGTGATAAATTGGGGTAATTCTTTATTGATAGCTTTATTTTCATCTTCTGTATAATCACCTCCTAACCTAGCTTTTACCCATTTCCCTGTCCACCAATTACTCCATTCATGTGAGTCGTAATCGATATAATCATGGTAATCAGAGAGTAGGGCATTTTTAAAATCTTCCTTCAATACACCGGGAAATAAATGCTTGGCATCTTCTATAGTATTGTAGCCCGCATGGCTCATTACCACGTCCATTACGACTCGTATCCCTCTGGAATGTGCCTCATCAACAAAAGTTTTGAATTCTTCTTTTGTTCCTATATTTGCATCCATATTCGTATAGTCGAGTACATAATAACCGTGATACGAATAATGTTTAAATGCCCCGTTACTGCCTACACACCAACCGTGAATCTGTTCATAAGGTGCAGAAATCCAAATTGCATTAATTCCTAACTTATATAAATAATCAAGTTTTTCCGTAAGTCCGGCAATATTTCCTCCGTAAAATTTACCGCAATCATTCTTATTTGTAGGGACGCCTTTTTCACGACCGTACGCCATTTCACGTCCCGGGTCGCTGTTGTAAAAACGATCGATTATTGCAAAATAAACGCTTGCATTGTCCCATGAAAATTTTGATTCATGAGTGGTTACTTCTTTTTCTTTCGATGTGGAGACTTTATTTTCAGTCTTGCTTTTATATGTCAAAGATTTTTTTTCTTGGGGCGTGACTGGAAAAGACGTTTCACATTCCGGCGAACATGAAATAAGTAAGATTGTACATAATAGTGTTGTGATAAAAGTTTTTTTCAATATGAACTCCTTAAATATTTGTTATTAGCTGAAAGAAAATATATTAAAATGGGATATTTAACAACAATGAGGAGAAAGTACTTTTTCAAAGAAAAGATATTCGCCATACTTGTTTTAAGTATTCTTTTGATTTGTGCATAAATTGTATGAGTTAATCTTTATTCTTTGTTATTTGTCAGCTGCTAATTATTTGTGAAATGAAATATTTTGCAGGTAATGTGTTTTTTATGATATGCTGCGACTATTATCAATTTGATGGAGATAAAATTGGAATTTTACATAGTGCCGACACCTTTGGGGAATCCCGAAGACATAACATTGCGAGCAGTTCGTGTATTAAAAGAAGTAGATTTCGTTGTTTGCGAACATCACAAAGAATACATAAGGCTTGCTTGCAGTTTACAACTTCCCATAAAAGAATGGATAGAATGTCAACGTAAAGATTCCGAAAGCTGTTTAGAGCGACTGGACGAACTTTTGGCAGCCGGCAAAGTCGGGGCTTTGGTTTCTGATTGCGGTTCGCCTGTATTTGAAGATCCGGGCTTTCCGGTGTTGCGATATGTCGCTGCTAAAGGAATAAAACTTGTTTCGTTGCCCGGTGCAAATTCACTTATTACAGCTTTGCCGTTGTCGCCTTTCGAAATTCGTTCTTTTTATTTTGCCGGATTTATTTCTCAGAAAAAAGGCGTACGAGAGCAGGATTTGCGGAATCTGTTGAAGCGAAAAGAGTGGGTGATTCTATTGGAAACGCCGTACAGATTGAAAAATATTTTAGAGTTAATGCAAAGTTTGGCTCCGAAACGAAATATAATTTTGCCGTTTAATCTTACTTTGCCTGATGAAACTGTCTACAGCGGGACAGCCGGCGAAATATTGAAAGCATTGTCACAAGATAATAATGAAAAAGGTGAATTCTTGCTGTTGATAGAAGGTTGTCGGTAATGAAAAAAGCTATAATTTTTGATCTCGACGGAACGTTGCTTAATACACTTGATGATTTAGCTGACAGTGTAAATGTGACATTGGAATATATGAACTTCCCTAGGCGTACTTTGGAAGAAATAAGGAGATTTGTGGGAAACGGAATGCGACAACTTATTAATCATGCTGTTCCGTTGGGGATACCGGAAGAGAAAATTGAAGACGCATTTGATTATTTTTGTAAATATTATTTTGCTCATTGCAACGAAAAGACCGCCCCTTATGACGGCATTATGCAAATGCTTGAAGAGGCGGTAAAACAAAATTACAAGCTTGCCGTAGTGTCGAATAAGCGAGACGAAGCAGTAAAAGAATTGTGCGGACAATATTTTGACATGATTGAAGTAGTATCCGGAGATAAACCGGGTATAAAACGCAAGCCCGCACCGGATGGTATCGAAAATGTTTTGAAGCAATTGGATTGTGAAAAATCCGAAGCGATATATGTGGGAGACAGTGAAGTCGATATTCTTACAGCCAGAAATGCCGGCGTAGATTGTATAAGTGTCACATGGGGATTCAGAACGGAAAATTCTCCTGCAGACTTCCCGTATTCGGTGCTTTGAAACAGCATTTCAATTCGCTTGGTTGCCATGTAGTTCGTGTCATCGAAGCGGTTGAACTTTCCGCTCAGAGAAGAGCAATCGTAGACATCGCATCCCTGTAATTCACCTGATAATTTGTGCAGCCGCAT
>JAXJQT010000327.1:0-5068 GCA_036311025.1 Spirochaetota bacterium | reverse complement strand
GATACGGATTATTTTCAATTGTCTGCCCTGTCACAGGATCATTTTGTCTTTTTTTGCCGCCTATAAACTCTACAGATGCCGCATCGATATGAACATTCGACATTCTTCTTCCGTCTTTCGCTGTCCAGCTGTCATGTTTTAATCGTCCGCGGATTCTTACTTTTGCCCCTTTTTTCAAATACTTAGAACAAATTTCCCCCAGACGATTCCATGCTGTTATTGAAAAAAAGTCTACGGTATTTCTTACTTCATTTCCATTTTTGATAGAATTATTCACTGCAATGTCAAACTTGCACACACAGCCGCCGGTTGTCTGTAAAAGCTCCGGATTTCTCGTCAGTCGTCCTTCCATCAACGTAAGATTTAATTGTTTTTCCATAGTAAAACACTCCTTAAAAAAAATAAATTGTTTCACTTATCTTTAAACAAAGGACGTGTCATTTTTAACTACAAAATAACAATTATTTTACCAAACTTTTTAACAATTCTAACACTTCACCCTTTAAATCCTCCCTTGTCAAGGCATAACGCAACATTCCTTCTATGTATCCAAGCTTATCGCCGACATCGATTCTCTGTCCGTCAAATCGACACGCACACATCTTTCCGGCTTTTGCCAAAGCGTTAATCGCTCCTATATGGTAGAACTCGCCGCCGCTGTATTTTTTATAATCCTCTTCAAGTAATTCAAATAATTGCGGTGTAAAAAGGTATCGTCCGATTGAAATCATGTGGCTCGGTTCTGTTCCCACTGCCGGCTTTTCTACAATGCCGTCAACTTTCAATATTTGATTTTCTTCTTTACAATCAAGTACTCCGTATCTTGAAACGTCGCCGGCAATTTCTTGTGCAGACAATACGCTGCAGCCGGTCTTTTCATAAATCGCCATCAACTGAGCCGAAAGCGGTACATCCGAAAACACGATATCATCCGGATAAGCAACGATAAACGGATCGTTACCGACAAACGCCTTACATTGCAAAATAGCCTGTCCGGTTCCTTTCATTTCCTGCTGGCGTGCAAAGAAAATATTTGCCTCGCTCGGTGCTATAAGTGACAATTTAGAATCAACTTTTTCCTTTGTAAAAACACCTTCGAGTTCCACTTCTCTGTCGAAATAATCTTCCATTGCTTTCTTGCGACGGCTTGATACAATCAAAATATCTTTGATTCCTGCAGCTAAGAATTCATCTACAATCAATTGGATAGCCGGAGTGTCCACTAACGGAAACATTTCCTTCGGAATAGTTTTTGTTCCCGGCAAAAAACGCGTTCCGTAACCAGCTGCTATAATTACACCTTTCATTCACATCTCCTATTGTTAATATTTTTTTATTTTAGGATGTCATTATACATACTCACATAGAAACTACATAAAAGCTTTTCTAAACATTTACACTCTTAGTATTTCACAAGACAATTTTTTTTGTTATTCTATAGCCTTAACTTATCACAGGGAGACCTCATGAAATTTAAAAAGAAAGGTTTCGATTATTCTCTATTAGAAACAACTTTTACAGTACCTGAAGATACTAATTTTGTTAATTGGAAAGAAGTATTCGCAAACGAGAATCCTTTAGTCATTGAAATAGGTTGCGGTAACGGACATTTCCTTACTCAACAAGCTCTGAAAAATCCTTCTCAAAATTTTATCGGTATAGATTTAAAAGATTATCGAATCGTAAAAAGCAGAATGAAAGAAAATCTTTTAAACCTTACCAATGTACGCTGGATATGCGGAGAAGCCGGAGCATCTATAGAAAGAATGTTTGCCGATAAAAGTGTTGAAAAAATTTATATGACATTTCCGGATCCGTGGCCTAAAAAACGCCACTGGAAGCATAGATTATTTCAGGCACACTTTATCCCGTTAATTGCAAAGAAATTGACAGATAACGGAAAATTCATCTTCATATCAGACCATGAAGATTATTATAATTGGTGTATAGAATTAATTGAAGCACAAAAAGAACTTGCCATAGTCAGTCATGATTATGATATTACAATGACAGATTCTGCTTTCGGAAAAATCTGGCAAGCCGAACAACGCAGTTTTCATTCTTTTACACTTGAAAAAGTTGCAAAAGAATAACGCTTGGGGAGATAAAAAATGGATAAAATTGAAACAGTTCGTGAAGATGATGTAACTTTATCTTTCAAAGATGATACAGTTTATATTTCCGGAAACATTGTGCAAATAAAGCCGGAACTGTACATGAAAGATTTTTTTACTGAATTGCATCAATATGTAACAGAACATGAAATAAAGCACTTAGATATAAATATAACAAAATTGAAATTTCTTAATTCTGCCGGAATTAAAGTTTTAATCGACTGGATTATCCTCATCACCGAGCTTCCGGAAGATGCAAAATATCAACTTTCTTTTATATGTGATTCAAAATCATTTTGGCAAGAAACCAGCATAAATACTTTGGCAATCATCGATTCCAATATTGTAAAATGTAAACATTCATAAAAATAAAATATTTTCTTTTCTCCATATTTTTAAAGACATTCTTTTAAAATCAGATATGATAGTTCTTTAAAGATATGGAGGGCTTAATGGAAAAAATACAAGTCGCAATAAACGACAGTTCACCTGTTGAAATCACAAAAGGCACATTACTTTCGCAATTATTACCGAATAATGAAAATTATATATGTGCCAAAGTTAATCATCAAATTTTACCGCTAAAATCAGCTATCAAAACTAATGCAGATATTCATTTTCTCACACCTGCGTCTACCGAAGGGATGGAAGTATATCGAAGTACACTGTCTTTTTTATTGGAAAAAGCAGCCGCAAAATTATTTCCGAAACTTACTCTGACAATCATGCATTCATTAGGTGCCGGATATTATTACGAATTTGACAATTACACACCTACAACCAAAGACATAGAATCTTTGGAAAATATAATGCGTTCTGATATCGGCGAAAAGAAATCTATCAATCTCAAAAGTCTTTCGTATCATGACGCAGTTACGCTTTTGAAAAAACAAAATAAGAACGCCCAATTACTTCTTCTGACTACATGTGCCGTGCCTGTAGTAAACTGTTATCAATGTGAAGACTTCGTGGGAATCCTGCAAAATCCGCTTGCCGCCGATGCCGGACAAGTTCCCGTATTTACGCTTATTCCGTACGAAAACGGTTTTATTTTGCAATTTCCGTCAAGACATGATTTATCCAAACCTAAAGATTTCACCGAACAAAAAGAGATTTTTAAAGTTTATCGTGAATATAAGAATCTTGACAAACTATTCAACGTCGACACTATCGGAGCTTTGAATCAATTAATAATAGATAAGAAAATCAACGATTTAATTTTGGTCGAAGAAGCATTACAAGAAAGCAGAATAATAAAATTGGCAAAAGATATTGCTTCACGCAAAGACGTTCGTTTGGTAGCAATCGCCGGTCCGTCATCTTCCGGGAAAACAACTTTTTCAAAAAGGCTGGAATTGCAACTACGAGCCAAAGGACTCACACCGCGTACAATTTCCGTTGACGACTATTTTGTAGACAGAGCAAAAACACCGCTTAATGAAGACGGCAGTTTGGATTTTGAATGTATAGAAGCCGTCAATCTGGAGCTTTTTAATGAACACATCAGTGCGTTGCTTAACGGTCAAAAAACAAAGCTTGCACATTTTGACTTTATTACAGGTAAATCTTCTCTTACTGCAGAAGAATACTCGCTGAATCCGGGTGAAATCATAATTATAGAGGGAATTCATTGTTTGAATGAAAAAATGACTTACCTTATACCTCGCCAAAATAAATATAAAATTTATATATCCGCATTGACACATATAAATATAGACCATGCAAACAGGATACCGACGACAGACAACAGAGTGATACGCCGACTCGTTCGTGATTACAACTATCGCGGTCACAGTGCCGAACGTACATTAGAAATGTGGCCGGCAGTTCGACAAGGTGAAGAAAATAATATTTTCCCATTCCAAAATGATGCCGACGGTTATTTTAATTCAGCATTGATTTATGAGCTCGGAGTTTTAAAAATATACGCAGAACCGATTTTAAAACAAGTAAATCCGGACAGTCCGTATTATGCAGAAGCTTCACGATTACTAAGCTTCCTTTCATATTTCTTAAATATTCCTTCAGATAAGATTCCGCCGACATCAATCGTAAGAGAATTCATAGGCGGTTCAACACTGCGTTATTAAATAAAAAAAACTAACGGATTGAATCACAAAACTCAATTCGTTAGTTTCTTTCACTTCTACACCAAAAGCTTTTTGGCTGTATAATTTTTATCATAAAACATAAATGCCGCTGCCGTTGCCGCCTCATCGGTAAGCTTGTCAACAGCTTGTTTTGTATCAGCATCAGAAAGTTCATACGGCAAGACAAACTTGTGCAAATAATTTATCGTTACCGACTTTAAATATTTAGACAACACATACTTATGATACGACAACTCCGCACTTATTATCTGAAAGTAACTGTCTGTAGTATAAAAAAGTACGGACAAACGACTGCAATTTTTTTTCAAATACGCTTTTAAATGATAAGACGTCAATATTCGCAAAAGAAGCATTTTTTCATGCTCATCTTTGCACTTAATCGTAAACCACTCTCTTTTATTATCATCAAGCATTTCTATATCAATTGCATACTTATCTTGCAATTTTTCAAGCAATTCTCTGGCTGCACATTTTTCTCCGTCACTGGCCGAAGAATCTCTGAGAATCGCTTGAATCTTTTCTATCTTTCTTTCAATTTCCATAACAAAACTACCCGCCCAAATGTTTTTGTCATTTCATTAATATTAATGAGTTTCATTCATATCTTGTTCCGGTACACCTAAATATAAAACCATATCAACAAAACCGGTTTCATCGATAATCGGCTTATAAACCGCAACATAACGACGATTGATAACGAATGCACGTCCGTAGTAAATAGAACGTTCATCCACAACCTTTTTGTAAACCTCAGAATCTCTGTCGATAACAGTTCCGATCGCTCTTGAATTATCAAAGTTACGCACAGTAGTCGCCACACGAACCAAACAGTCATCACTAGGT